>SLMY01000250.1 GCA_007133255.1 Clostridiales bacterium | reverse complement strand
TAATCTGATTTTGTTTATAAAGCAGTTGAGCCTCATAGTCCATGATCTGCATCGTACATCCGCCACAAGCCGCAGCTAAAGGGCAGTCGGGCTCAATACGGAAAGAGGATGATGCTGTCAGTTCTGTCATGTATCCAATTGCGTACTTGGGTTTTCTTTCTTGAATAACCGCTTTAACACAATCACCGGGAACAGTCTGGGCAACAAAAACAGTTAGCCCGTTCACATGGCCAACACCCTGCCCCTGATGATTGATGTCAGTTATGTTGACTTCAACTTGTTCACCAGGCTGCAGATTATCATACTGAACGTACTGTTTTTGCTTCTTTTTCTTATCATAACGACGCATAGGCAAGCCTCTTATCCAGGATTATTCATCCATTAATATGTATGGATAGTATAGCAGATCCAGCTGACAGGGGTTCAGAAAGTGTGATATGGATTGTCTGAAACGATCAATATTCCTCATATTATTAATTTAGTTTATTTAGTAATAGCAGATAGCTTAAGTTTTAAAACGTCATTTTCTTATTTCTTGTTTATATTCAACCGGAGAGGTTTAACATAAAAATGATGAGCATTTCATTAAATTTGTTTTTGCATTTGAAAGCTGATCCAGGCCTACCTGACAAACATTCGTTAGTGTAACGTAGTTGTAGGTCAAAAAAAGAGAGATCCCCGAAACTGTGTTAAAGTTATGTAGAAGCAAAAACGGAAACACAGAAAAGAAAGGAATCTCACATGGACAGTAGTATACAGCAGATCTTGCTGGAAGTCTAAAATAGGTTGTGCTATAATGGCAACGATCATTCACGCCGTGTCTGATCTGCAGCCGATCGCTGGTCCTGTGCGATGTGGCCCGTGAACCCCGTCAGGTCCGGAAGGAAGCAGCGGTAAGCGGTCAACCATATGCGCCGCGGGGGTGCCGGTGACGGCTGCGGATCAGACAGGGTGATTTTTTCATCTAAAGGCATACTTTATGCTTTAAGAGATAAAGGAGAGCAGGCATGACGCATCTGGCTTTATACCGCGCCTGGCGCCCCAGACAATTTGACGAAGTTGTTGAACAAAAACATGCTGTTTTTGCCTTACGGCAGTCTGTCATCAGCAAGAAGATAGCGCATGCCTATTTGTTCAGCGGTACAAGAGGAACCGGAAAAACAACACTGGCAAAGATATTCTCAAGAGCGATTAACTGTCTGCAGCCCCAGAAGGGCAATCCATGCAATCAATGTGAGATCTGCAAAGGGATACTTGACGGCAGTCTGCTTGATGTAGTGGAAATGGACGCCGCTTCTAATAACAGTGTTGATAATATCAGGCGTATTTGTGATGAAGTCGTATTTATGCCCTCACAGGCACAATACAAAGTCTATATTATTGATGAAGCGCATATGTTGTCCACCGGTGCGTTCAACGCTCTGCTTAAGACACTCGAAGAACCGCCCTCTCACGCGGTTTTTATTCTGGCCACAACCGAACCGCATAGAATACCGGCTACGATACTGTCACGATGTCAGCGATATGATTTCAGGCGTATTCCTGTTGAGGGTATGACCACCCGATTAGCTGAAATCGCTGATTCAGATCAAATAAGCATCAGCGCGGACGCGCTCAAGACAATAGCCATGCTTGCAGATGGCGCGATGCGAGACGCGATCAGCCTGCTTGATCAGGCACGTATGCGCTACAGTGAAGCAATCTCGCGCGACGATGTGCTGAGCCTGGCAGGTATTGTTCAGGATACATTCATGATTCAGATGGCCCAGGCGATTCATGAAGGCAATCCTGCCGGTCTGCTTGATTTGATAGAGCAACTCATCATGGATGGCCGTGATCTGACGCACTTTGTGACTGATCTTGCTCAGTTTTACAGGAATTTGCTGGTTTGCCGGGTATCAAGGCAGCCAGAAAGCCTGGTCAGGGCTTCATCAGAATCACTTGAGCACATGACTGAGATGAGCCGTCAAGGCAGCCCCTCTGAATGGGTTGCCATGATCCAGGGATTATCATCTTTATTATCTGATATCAGGTGGTCAAGCGATGCCAGAACAACTCTGGAAATTGGGTTGATTCGTTTGATGGATGAACAAGTGGTTTTAAAATCAGCCGGATTAACCAAACCCTTGAATGATAAACAGACCCAGGCACATTCCGATTCAAAGAAAACGAATCAGAAGACGGTGCAGGCCAGTGATAAGCCATCGGCCAGTCAGCCCTCGCGGTCCAGGATAGATGAAGAGGGTGAAAACCAGGCTGGCCAATCTCAGTTCGCGGACGATGAAAAAACTGGCACAGAGGCGGGTAACTCAACACGTGAAGCGCAAGCTGCCAAAGCTGATCAACCGGATGCTGACCCTGTACAGTCCATGACGGATCCTCAGCCATCTGATACAGTTCATGGTCTGGCCGAACCGGATGCTGACCCTGAACAGTCTATGACGGATCCTCAGCCATCTGACGCGCTTCATGGTCTGGCCGAACCGGATGCTGCCCCTGTACAGTCTATGACGGATCCTCAGCCATCTGAAACTGGACCGACTGGATCAGAAAAGGAACAAGATTCTGCTCAGTTGAAGCAATCCGCGACACAGGCGCTTCACGGTGATGAACGTTCAGACCAGCCTGATGATCGTCTTGATGTGAAAAAGCTGTGGCATTTTGTGTCTGATATGCTTCAGGAGAAAGGCTATATGACACTTTATCTTTTCAGCCGACCTGCTCGTGTCAGTATGGATGGAGACAAGCTGCTTTTATTTTTCAGCCAGACAGATCAACTTCATTATATTGAGATTCATAAACCCGAGTCGATAAGCGTGCTCCGTCAGTTTGCCAGTCAGGCAGCTGGCAGAAACATTGAAGTTGTAACAGAATTAGAAGATGCACAGATCAATAGGGAGATGTCGCCAAAAAAACCAGCTGAACCACCCTGGATTGAAAAAGTAACCGACACAGCCAATGAACTTGGCATACCGATTAAAATGGAGGATTGAGATTATGGCAAAAGGACCTAAAGGTTTTCGCGGAGGCGGCGGAGGCGGTATGAATCAGTATATGCAGCAAGCCCAGAAGCTGCAGCGTGAAATGGAGAAAGCACAGCAGGAAATAGCTGAAATGACAAGTGAAGGAACCGCGGGTGGTGAAGCTGTAAGAGTTGTTATAAACGGTGAGCATCGGATTACTGAGCTTGAGATCAGTCCGGCTGCTGTTGATCCTGAAGATGTTGAAATGCTGCAGGACCTGATTATGGTCGCTGTTAACGCGGCTCAGGAGCAGCTTGAAGAAAAATCAGCTGAGCGTATGAACAAAGTTACAGGCGGCCGCGGACTGCCGTTTGGTTTTTAGCAGTGGCCCGATATGCCGCTTCAATCAGCAGACTGATCACTGAGTTGGGAAAACTGCCGGGTATTGGCAGTAAGTCCGCGCAAAGACTTGCTTTTCACATTCTTGCCCAGCCAGAAGAGAACGTACACGCGCTGGCTGATGCCATCCTCGAAGCAAGACGGACAACACGCCTTTGTTCTTCATGCTGCAATCTCACTGATGAGGATCCTTGCCAGATCTGCCAGTCAGCAGGAAGAGACTCAAGTATCATCTGTATTGTTGAACAGCCAAGGGATGTATCGGCAATAGAAAAAATGCATGAGTATAAAGGCCTTTATCATGTTCTGCATGGTGTGATCTCGCCTATGCAGAATATAGGTCCCGAACAGATCAAACTGCGTGAACTGCTGGCTCGACTCAGAGAAGATGATCGGGTTAATGAGGTTATCCTCGCCACAAATTCTACTGTTGAAGGCGAAGCGACCGCTATGTATATCTCAAAACTTCTTAAGCCATCAGGCATTCGGACAACCCGGCTGGCACACGGGCTGCCTGTAGGAAGTGATTTAGAATATGCTGATGAAGTGACCCTGGCGAAAGCGATGGAAGGCAGACGAGACATATAGCAAGAATAAAGACTTTTTGAAACAAACAAAAACCTGCATGCCGCAGGTTTTTTTATTAACTCAGCCAAGAAAAATCGCAGCTGCAGACATAAGAGGTTCAATCTTCAAATACAATCTCATTGGGACGAACCATGCCAAGCTGATCCCGGGCAACTCTTTCAATATAAACTTCTGTGTCAACCAGGCTTTTCAACTCTTTGAGTTCAGCGTTTATTGACTGCGCTTCATAAAGCTGTTGTTCAATTACAACCCGCCGTTCACGGATACGTTCTATTCTGGCTTCCTGTTCAAAATATAGCGCAACAGCTGAAGCTAACGCGAATACAAGAATCAGACCTGCAGCGATTCGCATCAGGATATGGCTGTTGCTATGCCTCATGGGCATTTGCTTTCTGGCTCCTACTAGCAAGATCTTCCTCCAGGTTCAGAACACGTTCTGACTTTATTCATCTACATTGTATGAACATAATAATAAAAGAACAAGAGCCAATCCCGAACTCACTTGCTTTTTAACACACTTTTAAGCATTTACAGGACAAATGTAATCTCGCTGTAATATCAAATAAAGTTTTACCTCATTTGTACAAAGGAGGCAAACTTGCTTTCATCTGAGGATAACGCCTTACTTAGCTGTCCGATTCGATAATCTCGTATAAAGACTGTGCCTGTTCTTTTCGAACTACATTTTGTGTTTCAAGTATCCTCACCTTGGTGTTTCCCTGGCCAAAAGCTATTTCCAGTATATCACCCGGTTTGATCTCCGCCCCTGGCTTTGCCGGACGACCATTGAGCTTTACCCTGCCGGACGAACAGATTTCATTCGCGACTGATCTTCTCTTGATCAATCTTGATGTTTTCAGAAATTTATCTAATCTCATCGCTTCTTTCCTCACTTTTTTTTGCCTTATCCCACAACTGGTCCAATTCTTCCAGGGTTAAATCCGGCAGATCCAGCTGGCTTTCTGCCGCGATTCGTTCAACATCGCTAAATCGTCTGATAAAACGTTCAGTTGTCCGGTTGAGCGCGATCTCAGGTTGAACTTTTAAATGTCTTGCGTAGTTAACAACAGCGAAAAGCAAATCACCAACTTCATCTGTTACCTTCAGATGATCCCGTTCATTTGGGTCAAGAACACTCTCAGAACCGCTGTTTAGCTTGTTTAGAGCAGGGTTCATACAGCCAGACTTGTTCTTGTTGCTTTCAAGATTCTTCTGGGCAGCTTCCACTTCATCCAGCTCTTCAAGAATCTTGAGCCTCGGGCCACTGGAATCATCCCAGTCGAAGCCAACCTGTGCTGCCTTCTGCTGGACCTTGTAGCCTCTTTGCAGAGCGGGCAATGACGCCGGAACATCTTTTAGAACTTGACTTTGTGTCTGATGACCTTTCTCTCGCCTTTTATTCTTTTCCCATGTGGCAATCACCGCGGCAGCGTCAGACGCCTGGTCATCTCCGAAAATATGTGTATGACGCGTTATCAGCTTACGGCATATACCTGATACAACGTCATCAAACGAAAACTGCTGCTTTTCTGCCGCGATCTGCGCATGAAAAACAACCTGCATCAGTACATCTCCTAATTCATCGCAAAGCTTTTCTGGACGACCACCATCAATAGCATCTAATGTCTCATAGGTTTCTTCGACAAGATTCTGCTTGAGCGAATAATGGGTCTGTTCACGATCCCATGGACAGCCTTTCTCACTTCGCAGATAAGCCATCATGTCAACAAGCTCCTGCATTGTATAGGCATCTTTAATCTGATAGTCAGTACTTTCATCCTGCTGTTTATTTTTCTTCGCCTGCTGTTCGTCCATATCGCACTTACCTTTCCGCTAAGGATCTGCTGTTTTAATCACTTAAATTAACTTTCTGACAATGAGTCTACCCGGCTTCTGTTCTTTTCATCAGAAATCAATCTGATCCGTTCTGGATGCGACCCTGATCAGTTCAGCCAGCGAATCTGCATACGGTCGAAAGGGACAGGTTCAGTAAACTGCTCAGTAAAAAACAAAGTCTGGTGAAAGCGCGCGAATTCGCGCGTGTTCTTATCCAGCCATAAAGGAATCGGACTATCCAGCATTCGGCAAATATCAATCAGACAGCTTTCAAGCTGCTTGACAAACGGTGCTTGTGTATCAGGCTTCTCAACCGTAGCGGTGTTGATCATCAGATTTGCCTTAAACAGCTTTCCTTCCAGTTTCACTATCGGAATATCCTCCTATCCAGTTCTTGCTATTTCACAGATTATTCATTTTTAGACCATTGTTCATCTACAATTACTTGATACTATGAAGATGCTTCAATGAAGCACCCCTTAATTCATAACCCCCCTCCTTTTAATACCGGCGGTCCCCCCCGCCGGTATTATTCTGCCAGGATTCTTTCCGGTAAGCTCTGTCGATTGTATCATAAAAAACAGCGGCAGCCAATGAAGGCTGCCGCGTTAAAAACGTGACCAATTATTATTGAGTCCAGGCCTACAGACGTCATCCATGAAAACCCGCTCTGTCTGCTCACTTATGAGCGTAGATTTCTTTATACTTTTTCAGTGCGGTTTCCCATACTTCTTGGTCTTCTGGCTCATAATACTTCAGATCAAAAGACGCCGCGATAACTTTTCGTGCCTCGGGCAAGGATTTGATAGCGTCTTGAGCCATTAGCTGTACAGCCATATTCCCCAGGGCTGTCGCTTCGATTGGTCCTGCTATCACACGACTGCTGGTAGAGTTCGCGGTAAATTGAGATAACAGTTTATCCTTGGTTCCGCCGCCGACAATATGAAGATCATCATATTTGTGTCCAGTCACGGTTTCAATCTGATCTTTTGTCACCCGATATTTGAGTGCCAGGCTTTCATAGATACATCGAACAACCTCGCCTCGTTTTTCTGGAACCGGCTGACCGGTTTTTCGGCATAGTTCCCTGATCCGGTTTGGCATGTCGCCTGGTGTGCCAAGAATATCTTCATCAGGATTGATGAATGACTTAAAAGCATCACATTCGAGCGCTTCATATTCAAGATCAGCATAGCTGACATCAGCTCCTTCGCGATTCCATTGCCGTCTTGATTCCTGGATCAGCCACAGCCCCATTATATTTTTCAGGAATCTTGTGGTTTTCCCATAGCCGCCTTCATTTGTGAAGTTAAACTTAAATGTCTGGTCGTTAATCAGAGGTTTCTTCGCTTCTATCCCCATCAGCGACCAGGTTCCGCTGCTGATATAGACAAAGTCGTCTGCGGCGGTTGACGCGGTCGGGACTGCCACAACAGCCGACGCGGTATCATGAGACGCGATCGCGACCACTGGTATAGGATCTATGCCCAGCTCATCACATATTTCTGCTGAGAGTGAGCCTGAAACCTGTCCGGGATAGGTAACCGGACACAATATATCTGTTGGCAGGTCAAGTTTCTCAAGCAAGTCGTATGCCCAGTCACTTTTCTGAGCGTCGATCAGCTGCCCGGTTGAAGCGATTGTGAATTCAGACTGCAGTCCGCCGGTCAACATGAACAGGAGCAAATCAGGCATCATCAGCAGTTTGTCCGCGCGATCAAGAAGATCAGGCCTTCTCGTCTTCAGATAATAGAGTTGAAACAAGGTATTAATGTTCATAAACTGAATGCCGGTCTGCCTGTAAATGTCTTCTTTTGGTATGATTTTAAAAACTTCTTCCATCATGCCGTGTGTCCTGGTATCACGATAATGGACAGGGTTCTCCAGCAAATTACCCTGAGCGTCAATCAGGCCAAAATCAACACCCCATGTATCAATCGCGAGAGAATCAATTTTTCCATAAGCCTTGGCTTTAATCAAGCCTTGTTTAACCTCGTGTATCAGGCGAAGCACATCCCAATAGAGTGTGCCGCTGACCAGGACGGGATCATTACTGAAACGATGAACTTCTTCGAGCTCAATTTTTTCACCATCAAATCGTCCCAGCATCGCTCTGCCGCTGGATGCTCCAAAGTCAAAAGCAAGTATTTGTTTTTTTATGTTCATAGTCGCCTCCCTTATTTCGTGTCTTTTCCTGCCACCTGTTTACGATATTTTTCGCTTTCCCAGTTACGGATAAATTCTTTACCTGCTTCATCCATCGTTCTGACCACTTGAGAGGCAGCTTTAATCTTCTCATGGATAAAGAAGATGGCACAAAGGGTTTCTTCCATTGTTTTCGCTTCAACTTTACCGCAGTCATAGATGATGTCACCGCTCTCACGAAACAGCGTTGCTTTTGCCGGAAGGCTGCCAGCACGCTCAAGATAAGCGGATGCCGATCCCTTATCAACCTCTGCCATCTGTCCGGTCAGGAAAACAAGCTGATCAGGATAAAGCGCTTGCGTCATAAACAATTCCAGATTCCAGTCATTATGTTTTATGCGCTTTCTAAGCCAGTCAGTCTGAGACAGGTAAAGCGTTTTGCTATCTGCCTTTATGGCCTCGAGCTGAATAGACGGCCAGTCCCGGTCACTTGTCTGATAAGCCGCGGCCAGTTTCTCATTTACTTTCTGATGTAACTCAAGGCAATATTTCTCATCGTCACCGGTTATGATCAGACCGTGATTTTCCATAAATAAAACGGCCGGCAGCCTGCCCTTCTCATCAGCTTCTTGTTGTCTTGCCCGATCTATAGCAAAAGTCAGCTGAGCACCCGGATTGATATAAGGTACAAAAACAAATGGCTCTTCCAGCTCTGCCAGTGCCTGCTTGGCCGTCTCCCGGCCCTGCTCGGAACAAGCTGCCAGATTAGCATAAACGGAATGAGAATGAAGAACGAAGCGGTCAAGCATAGCGTGAAAACCCGCCTCAACTGATGGCCTGAGAGATTCCAGATCGGTCACAGTATAGATAGAAGTTTTTGTTTTTGCCGAGCCGGCTGCTTCAATATCATTGATCTGCTGCGGGCTTGTATGCTTATAAAATGAACGGATACGCTGATAATCAAGGACAGCATAGGCCGTTGCTTCAGTTATCTGATCAAGCCGGAATCCTGATGCTTTAATCGCCATCAGCTGGTCATCCAGCTTGACAGATGTGTTCCCGCCACCGCCCTGAACAAAATCAGATCGGCTGCCTGCTTTCTGTGACATTTCACTGAAGGCTTGCAAAGGTTCCTTATATTTCTGAATAAATTCAGATTTATTCATGTAACACGTTCCTTTCCGCCAATAAAGAATCAGCTGGCTTATGCACGTTTTTGCAGGACATTTCGCTCGTATTGGTGCAGATCGGACAGATAGTCGCTGCCTGCGGGTACATCCTGCATATCGCAGAACTTATTCCAGACCGCGTTATAGGGTAAATTTCGGGATTCTTCGATCAAGGCCAGCCGATCTGAGTAATTCTTCTCATTTTCTGCTTTTTTTATCATATCGGTTGGTTCAAGCAAAGCAGCCAGAACAGCTCTTCTTGTTGCCCGAAGTCCAACAACCCAGGCGCTTATCCTGTTAATGCTGCCATCAAAGAAGTCCGTTGCCAGATAGATGCGATTAAAAGCATCCGCCCGTTTTATTTCACGCATGACATCCTGGACACTTTCATCTGAAATAACAACATGGTCGCTGTCCCATTTAACCGGACGACTCACATGAATCAGCAGTTCAGGATAGAAGGTCAGAAGTGACGATATTTTGTCCGCGATGGTTTCTGTGGGGTGGAAATGACCCATATCTAATGTAAGAATCAGATTTTTGCTGCCTTTCGCATGGGCGTGTGCCAGATATCCCATATAAAACTCATGCGAACCAACCGTATAGCTCTCAACTCCAACACCAAATAATTTACATTCGACAGCATCCACAAGCACGTCAGTAT
>SLMY01000088.1 GCA_007133255.1 Clostridiales bacterium | reverse complement strand
TGAACTGACGGAAATAAAGCTGGTGGATCAAGGCACGAAAGCAGATCATCCGGCTCCAGCCTGTGCCTGTAGCAATAGGCGGCCGCGCTCAACAAACCTTCATAACTGTGATCAAAACGTATTATCATAATTGAAAGCTCCCCAGGATAATCAAGCTTCATCACAGATCCACACTCTTGTGCTCAACTACTCATGACTGAAGTCACGAGTCTCCAGGTCATTACAGATGAAGCGCGTCCAGACTCATCTGTGTCGGCATCTGCTGCTGCTGTCCGGCCTTATCAGCAAGCAGCATCCGCAAAGCCTCAGGTGAAGGGAAATATGAGCCGCCATACTTACCGTTACAGGTTATGAACCACGCGGTTCGTTTCATGGGTATCCTCATAGTCTTCAGATCATCCAGACTGAGACGGTGATAGCGCCGTGCGGCGATAATTTTCTGAACCGATCTGACACCAATGCCGGGCACGCGCAGCAGCATATCAAAACCTGCTTTATTAATCTCAACCGGGAACTGGTCCAGATGGCGTAAAGCCCAAGAGGCTTTCGGATCGATTTCCAGATCAAGGTTCATCTGATGACTGTCAAGCAGCTCCCTGCTTGTGAATCGGTAAAAACGAAGCAGCCAGTCTGCCTGATAGAGACGATGCTCACGCAGCAAAGGCGGCTGTACCGAAATAGCCGGCAAACGCTGATCCTGATTAACAGGCATATAAGCAGAATAGTAGACACGCTTGAGCTGGTAGTCCTGATACAGTTTTTCAGCAGCACGTAAAATGAGATGATCCGGTTCAGGGCTCGCGCCGATAATCAGTTGTGTGCTCTGCCCGGCTGGTGAAAAGGAAGGGGCATGCCTGTACCTGGCTAGTTCATCACGATTTTCGGCCAGACGGCCGCTCAAGTAACGCATCGGTTTGAAGATGTGCTCAAAACGTTTCTGCGGCGCAAGCGTCTCAAGTGATGACTTTGTACACTGCTCAAGATTGACACTAACTCTGTCAGCGAGCAGTCCCAGCTGTTCCAAAAGTAAATCTGAGCAGCCTGGAATCGCCTTCACATGCACATACCCGTTAAAGCGATGCTGATGCCGAAGCAGTCTGAGTGTTTCCAGCATCTGTTCCACTGTGTCATCCGGACTGCGCCAGACTCCCGAACTGAGAAATAACCCTTCTATATAGTTTCGCCTGTAGAAAGCGATTGTCAGTTCAGCCAGCTCAGCTGGTAAAAATCTGGTTCTGGCGATATCATTAGACCGCCTGTTGGCACAATAAGCACAATCATAAATACACTCATTAGTCTGCAGAACTTTCAGCAAAGAAACACAGCGGCCATCCGCGGTCCAGGTATGACAGATACCGCCGGCGCTGGTGTTGCCCAAGCCGCCCCTGCCGGCCCGCTGAGAACCGCTGCTGGAGCACGATACATCATATCGGGCAGACTCACCCAGTAATGATAGTTTATCCATTATATCCAAAACTTAACTTATCTCCCCGCTGACATCACGAATGCTTCGGCTGCTGCCCATCCCGGGTTGAACAACCGGGACAGCCTGCTTATATAATAGCATCCGGCTATTATATTGTCAAACGTTTGTTCGGTTTTAAATTCTTTTTTCGATATCCTGTATACCGCTTTCGTTTCAACGCGAAACCTTACAGCCTTGGTTTTGTCTGGAACACATAAACCGGAAACTTGCCCGCTCGCCAGCCTGAACCCGCGATGATTCAAAAAAATGACTGTTTTCGCACATCGTGCGGCAATTTATTGCAGGAACCGCCTAAACGTGATAATTTGATATGAAAGACGATTTGCCGCAAGACCGGCTGAGTCGAGCCAGCTCAAAACAGAGCTGCCTGAACTGAAGGGGGAAAAACATCATGCTGCAAAGCTTATCCATACTAGTTGAGAACCGAGCTGGTGTCTTGAACCGGGTCACCAGTCTTTTCGCGAGACGGAGTTTCAATATTGAGAGTCTGGCAGTGGGAACCACGCAGAATCCTGCGATATCACGCATCACGATCACCCTGAACGGTGATGAGGAACTGGTGAGGCAGATCACGCGCCAGCTGCATAAACTGCCCGATGTCCTGATGGTCAGACACCTGAACCCTGTGGACCATTTCACGCGGGAACTTGTTTTTATTAAAGTATATGCTGACGCGCAGACAAGAACACAGGTGCTGCAGATTGTAGATATCTTCCGCGGCCATATAATTGATGTATCACCAGAAACCGTAACAGTAGAGCTGAGCGGCAAGGAAGACAAAATTGAAGCGCTTCATGCTTTGCTGGAACCCTATGGTATTCTGGAGCTGGTTCGTACTGGTCCAATCGCTATTGAGCGTGGTCAGCAAGTGATGAATGTAGAGATTGATAACGCTTGAAACGATCCGCCTGTGAAACTTGACCTGCATAGCGGGGTTATGAGTCACTGACCTGGTTGACCTGGTTGATAAACCAAAACGAAATAAGACTTTAAATGTCGAGGAGGAACCCAATGAAAAAAATCTATAAGGCAGAAGAATGCAGAACGCATGCCCTTGATGACAAAACGATCGCGATAATCGGTTATGGCAGTCAGGGTCATGCACACGCGCTGAACTTGCATGAAAGCGGATTCAAAGTGATTGTCGGCCTTTATGAAGGCAGCCGTTCCTGGCCCAGAGCCGAAGCAGCAGGCCTTGAAGTGGCAACTGCCGCTGATGCCGCCGCCAAAGCCGATGTCATCATGATTCTGATTAATGATGAAAAACAGCCTGAGCTTTATGAAGAATCAATCAAGCCCCATCTTAAGCCAGGTAAGGCACTGGCGTTCGCGCATGGTTTCAATATCCATTACGGCCGTATTCAGCCGCCTGCTGATATTGATGTCTTCATGATCGCGCCAAAAGGTCCGGGCCACACAGTACGAAGTGAATATGTCACAGGACGCGGTGTTCCGGCGCTCTTCGCTATTCATCAGGATTATACCGGTAAAGCCAGGGATATCGCGTTTGATTATGGATATGGTGTTGGCGGCGCACGCGCCGGATTGCTGGGAACATCATTCCGCGAAGAGACAGAGACTGATCTTTTCGGTGAGCAGTGTGTACTATGCGGCGGCGTCAGCGAGCTGATGAAGGCCGGGTTTGAAGTTCTGGTTGAGGCTGGATACGACCCGGAAAACGCCTATTATGAATGTTTGCACGAAATGAAGCTGATTATCGACATGGTAGCGGAGGGCGGTCTTACCCGGATGCGCTATTCGATCAGTGATACAGCTGAATATGGTGATTACAGAATTGGCCGCAGAATCATCACGGATGAGACAAAAGATGAAATGCGCAAAATCCTTCGTGAGATTCAGGAAGGCACATTTGCCCGCGACTGGGTTCTTGAGAACCAGGCGGGACGCCCGGAGTTTCTGTCTCGTCGCCGGCTGGAGACAGAGCACCAGATTGAGAAGGTCGGCAAAGAGCTGCGGGCCCTGATGAGCTGGAATAAAGAAATAGACGAAGACTGATAGAAGCCTGATAATAGACGATCCGAAATAACTGCTGAAGGGACTGTCTCAAATGAGAATTTGAGATAGTCTCTTTTTGCATTCTGTGGTTTTAATTTTGTTTCTGACTTATAAAATAGGTAACAGCGAAAATAAGCGCGCTGCAAAGCACAATCGTTGATCCGGCAGCTGTATCAAGATAAAAAGATATCAGCAGCCCCACAACAGCGGCTATCCAGGAAAATATCACAGAAAGCAAATGGTATTGACGCATATTACGTGCCAGATTACGCGAAGCCGCGGCCGGCAGGATCAACAGGGAATTGATCAGCAAGGTACCGATCCATTTAATTGAGACCGTCACCAGAACAGCGATTAGAATCATGAAGAGATTCTCGATCAGTTTAATGTTTATGCCTTTGCTGATGGCCAGCGAAGCGTTGACACTGAGTATCAGCAGCTGGTTAAACAGGAAGACCCAGAAAAGCAGCACAATCAGCAGCACAGCCAGCAGAATGCCGATATCGGCAGGGCGGATCGCGAGAATATCGCCTACGAGGTAATTACTGTAACGGGCAAAACCGCCGCTGCGTGAAAGCAGCGCGATCCCCAGAGCTACCGCGGAAGCTGAAAAAACACCAATCACAGTATCAGTTGATGAGCGAGCCTTGTTTTTAACCGCGGATATGCCCATCCCGAATAGAATACCGAAAGCGATCATTGACACCAGCGGGTCTCTGAGACCAAATAACATCCCCAGCGCGATTCCGGCCAGCGCTGAATGGCCGAGGGCATCAGAATAATAGGACATGCGATTGCTGATCACCATCGTACCGGACAGCCCAAAGACCGGAGCCAGTAAAATAACCGCCAGGAAAGCGTTTTTCATGAAATCATACCTGACAAAGGCGAATGGCAGCCATTCAAGCAGACTATACCAGAAACTCATGGCTGGTCCTCCATTTCTGGGTTTATGCCTTTTAGCCAGGGAGGATCACCCGCCATGACTTGATCAATTGGCCCTTCAGTGATAATAGTTTTGTTGAGGTATATCAGTCTGTTGGCATAGGCGGTGATCACATCCAGATCATGTGAGACAATCAGCGTCAGTAAGTCATATTGCTCACGCAGATCTTTGACCAGCTGGTAAAACAGTGCTTTACCGGTTTCATCCAGTGCTGAAGCCGGTTCATCCAGCAGCAGGATATCTGGGACAGGATCAAGCGCGAAAGCCAGGGTAACCCGCTGCAGCTCACCGCCTGACAGGTCGCCTAGCCGGCGATCCAGCAGATGCTGTGCGTGTACGCGCTGCAAACTTTCCTTCAGTTTTTTTCTGGTTTTCTGCCTGACGCCAAGAAAGACCGGCCAGCGGCATTGATGAGCCCCCAGAATATCGGCCACTGTTAAAGGCGCCTGCCGGTCAAACAAAAGCTGCTGGGGCATATATCCGATACAGGGCTTAGGCAGCGCTTTGCCATCACGGTCTTGAAATCGTATTGTCCCCTGGTAAGGCCATTCACCTGTCAGCGCTTTCAGCAGGGTGCTTTTCCCACCGCCATTCGGCCCGATTAAAGCGACAATATCACCGCAGCTGACAGTAAAGGAAATATCGCTGATAATGATGTCGCGGCCACGTTGTACGCTAAGCTTTTCCAGCTGCAGCTGATGTGCCGGATGAACGGGATGTGCCGCGTGATTATGCCTGTCTGTGTACTGCACCCTGCCCTCCTGAACTTCTGCCGGCCTCAAATAACTCATTTTGTTTTTAGCTTGATGGCTTAATTTGATGCTAATTGCCAGTCACTTGCAATTATATCGATTGCCTGCTCGGGTTGTCAATCATCTCGACAGTGAGTTACCAGATACTTAATGCGCTGCCGGCATTATTGAGTCCCGCCGAAAAACCCCGGCGCTTATGATAAACGCCGGGGTTATCTCATTATCTGATGTATATTGACTAATCTTCCATACCGGGCATCAGCAGATCCTGCGGCATTTTCCCAGCCGGGATCATGGGATAGACATTTTCCCGCGGATCCAAAATGCAATGCACCAGATACGGCCCGTCTACAGCCATGGCAAGGCTGATCTGCTCGTCAAGCGAATCACCGTCAGAAGCCTGTCCTGCCGGAATACCATATGCCTCGGCTATTTTCAGAAAATCCGGGTTGTTCTCCAGCAGCGACTGGCAATAATGCTGGTCAAAAAACAACTCCTGCCATTGCCGAACCATACCCAGACAGCCATTATCCATAATAAATATTTTCACCGGCAGCTTCTGGCTGGCAAGCAGGCCTAATTCCTGTATTGTCATTTGAAAACCGCCGTCACCGGTAAAAAGCACCGTTGTTCTGTCGGGCGCGGCGGCGGACGCGCCTATTGCCGCTGGCAGGCCGAATCCCATAGTGCCCAGGCCGCCGGAGGTGATAAAGGAACGGGGTGACTCAACCGGAAAATGCTGAGCGACAAACATCTGATGCTGGCCGACATCTGTTGTTACAACCGGGTTCTGGCCTTTCAGGTATTCAGCGACCTGGTGCACAACGTATTGCGGCGGCAGCGGTGAAGCAGGCTTGTACATCTCGTTCTTAAGGACTACATAGCGCTGCTTTTTCTTTTCCAGCATGTCCATCCAGTCCTGCCAGTTGTCAGAATACTGTTCATCCGGCTTTGTCTTCATCATAACACTGAAAAAATCCGCCGCGTCATCTTCAATCTCAATATCCGCTTTAATGTTTTTGCCGATTTCAGCCACATCAATGTCTACATGGATAATCGTTCTTTCTATTGACCGTCGATACTCATTCGGGTCGCCGATAATCCGGTCGCTAAAACGGGTGCCAACGGCAAGCAGAAGATCACACGTACCCAGCGCTGTGTTCGCCTGTGGTGTACCATGCATACCAAGCTGACCCAGATAAAGCGGATGATCATTGCGGATCGCCCCTTTACCCATCAGTGTTGTCGCAACCGGAATGCCGGTCGTCTCTATAAAATTGATCAGGTTTTGTGTCCCTTCAGGCGTTATCACACAGCCGCCGCCGGCCAGCAGCAAGGGCTGTTTTGCCTTGCTGATCGCGGCATAAACCTGCTTTGACATCGCCATGGTTTTGATTTTAGCCGGTCTATGCCGGGTATAAACAGGGATCTCCTGCCCGGCTATCTGTTTTGCCGGTAAAGCCATAATGTCTTTAGGCACGTTCACCAGTACCGGTCCCGGCCGGCCGTCCGTCGTCAGCTGCCAGGCTTCCTCAAGAATGGGCAGCAAATCATCCGGGTTCATGACCAGATAGTTATATTTCGTAATCGGCTGTGTTACCCCTGTAATATCTGCTTCCTGAAAAGCATCAGTACCCGTCGCGCTGCGTGCTACCGCGCCGGTAATGGCCAGTACCGGGACAGAATCAAGATAAGCGTCAGCCAGCCCCGTAACAAGATTAGTCGCGCCTGGACCTGAAGTGGCAATGCAGACACCGGGGCGTCCGGACACTTTCGCGTATCCTTCCGCCGCGTGCGCCGCGCCCTGTTCATGACGCGTAAGGATATGAGGGAACTGTGCCTGGTGGATGGCTTCATACAAAACCAGAACCGGTCCGCCGGGATATCCAAAAGCATGCGTTACACCTTTTTTCATCAAAAATTCAACAATTAAGTCCGCTCCGTTCATTGATCGGCCTCCTTTGGCAGCAGCATACGTGCCCCTTCATGGCTGGGCGCGGCCAAAAAGGCGTATCTTGACAGGACACCACTTAGTTTCCGCACGGGCATGACAGCTGGTTTCCTTGCCGCCAGTTCCTCATCGGAAATCAGCACATCCAGCTTGCGGTTTTTTATGTCAACCCGAATCCGGTCGCCTTCTCTGACATACGCCAGCGGGCCGCCAATCGCGGCTTCCGGTGATATATGGCCAATCGAAGCGCCGCGTGTCGCGCCGGAAAAACGCCCGTCTGTCAGCAGCGCTACCTTGCTGTCCAGACCCATACCAGCCAGCGCGCTGGTTGGCGTCAGCATCTCGCGCATACCAGGACCGCCCTGCGGGCCTTCAAACCGGATGACAACGACATCTCCCGGTTTGATATCTCTGGAAAAAATCGCTTCCGTTACATCTTCTTCATTCTCAAAAACACGGGCAGGTCCCTCATGCAGCATCATTTCCGGCAGAACCGCTCCTTTTTTCACGACACAGCCATTCGGTGCCAGATTACCAAAGAGCACAGCCAGCCCGCCATCTGCCGCGTGGGGTTTATTAACCGGCCGGATCACGTTCCCGTCAGCACCTTCCATCTTGCTGATCCGCTGACCAACAGATCCTTTTACGGTAGGCACGTCCAGATTAATCAGGTTACTTTTAGCCAGTTCAGCCATAACCGCGGTTATGCCGCCCCTGTCATTGAGGTCTGTTATGAAATCACTGCCAAACGGATTCAGTTTACAAAGCTGCGGCGTTGTATCGCCAATCTGGCTGATTTCCTTTAAAGACAGTTCATAACCTGCCTCACGGGCGATAGCCAGAAGATGCAAAATCGTATTCGTTGATCCGCCAAGCGCCATATCAACACGCAGCGCGTTTCTAATCGCATCCTCAGACAAAATCTGACGTGCCGTCAGATCTTGGTCAAGCAGAGTCATAATCTGCTCGCCCGTCTGCCTGGCCAGTCTGATCCGATCCGCGTAAACCGCGGGAATCGTGCCGCTGCCAGGCAGCGCGAGCCCGGCGGCTTCTGTCAGGCAGTTCATGGTATTGGCTGTGTACATGCCGGAACAACTGCCACAGGTTGGGCAGGCCGACATTTCCATGGCTGTCAGTTCTTCATCACTTATGTCTCCGTTAGCATGTGAGCCAACAGCTTCAAATAGATTACTAAGTCCGACACGCTGTCCCCGATGGCTGCCAGGCAGCATCGGTCCGCCGCTGACAAAAATACTCGGCAGGTTCATACGAGCCGCTGCCATCAGCATGCCCGGTACAACCTTGTCACAGCTGGGAATGAAAACAACCGCGTCGAAGGCATGCGCCTGCAGCATCAGTTCACAGCTGTCCGCGATAATCTCACGGCTGACCAGTGAGTATTTCATGCCAATATGATTCATCGCCAGGCCGTCACATACTGCGATAGCCGGAAATTCAAACGGAACCCCGCCAGCGGCACGAATGCCTTCTTTTACAGCCTGTGTCAGTGTTCTGAGGTGAACATGGCCGGGAACAATTTCATTAAATGAGTTGACAACACCAATAAAGGGCCGTTTCATCTCGCCTTCAGTCATACCGAGCGCGTAGAGCAGTGAACGATGTGCCGCACGTCCGGGATTTTTCTTTATAGCGTCACTTTTCATAGTCTTTCCTCAATCCTGTATCTTGCGCTTCATCAGGCGCGTACTTAAATCGGTTCTTGCTGCCATACTAATCGATGATCCTGCAGACAAAACCTCTATCGGCCCGAGACTGGCTTATTCGCTGCTTCTCACGACAAATCAAGCTGTTTCAGTACCTGCCTGGTCATCTCTTGTGTGCCGACAATAGTCAGAGCAGTTTCAGTCTGCTGCTTATCCATAATATCACGGGTACGATAACCATCCGCAAGCACCTGTGTTACAGCCTTTTCAACAGCAGCCGCTTCATCCGGCAGATTAAGTGATAACCGCAGCATCATGGCTGCTGATAAAATTGACGCCAACGGATTGGCGATATCCTGTCCGGCGATATCCGGCGCTGATCCGTGAATGGGTTCATACATGCCTGGCCGGCCGGGTTCACCCAGTGCCGCGGAAGGCAGCATGCCAATGGAACCGGTGATCATGGCAGCCTCATCAGAAAGAATATCACCAAACATATTCGTTGTCACAACCACATCAAAAGCGCCGGGCCTGGCGATCAGCTGCATAGAAGCGTTATCAACATACAGATGCTCCAGCTCGACATCTGGATAATCTTCGCTGATACGAATCATGGTTTCACGCCAGAGACGAGAACTTTCAAGGACATTCGCTTTATCAACGCTGGTCAGCTTGTTTTTTCTTCGCGAGGCCAGCTCAAAAGCCATCCTGCCGATTCTTTCCACTTCCACCACGCTATAGGCCTCTGTATCATAGGCTTCCGGCCCCAGCCTGCCTTCACGGCGTCCGTTATCGCCAAAATACATGCCGCCGGTCAGTTCGCGGACAAATAAGATGTCTATTCCTTTATCAGCGATAGAAGGATGCAGCGGACATGCTCCGGCAAGCGGCTGATACAAAACTGCCGGTCTCAGGTTGCCGTACAGACCCAGCCCGCTTCGCAAACCCAGCAGAGCTTTTTCCGGCCGGCTGCTGCCAGGCAGATTCTCCCACTGCGGACCGCCCACCGCGCCAAGAAACACGGCGTCGCTTTTCTGGCATCCGGCAAGCGTCGCCTCCGGCAGCGGTTTGCCTGTAGCGTCGATGGCGATGCCGCCGGCCAGAAGCTCATCAAACTGAAAACTGTGGCCAAAACGGCTGCCGGTCACATCTAGCACCTGCCTGACAGCATTAGACACTTCCGGTCCAATTCCATCTCCCGGAATCAGCGCGATTTTAAAATCTCCCAT
>SLMY01000222.1 GCA_007133255.1 Clostridiales bacterium | reverse complement strand
TGCGTGCGCGCGGCTACAGCAGGAAAAAAAGATCAACCTATTCAACATTCAGCTGGTCCAGGCACGATACAATAGCTGCCGCTGTTTTGACGATGCTGGCAGCAGGCAATTCTTATCTGATCATCAGTCAGCCGTTTAACTACTTTCCTGTCTTATCCGGTTCACTGATATCATCATCCCATATAACCGGGTATATCCTTCACATATTGTTTTTATGGTACCCGGTTATCCTTGAAATGAGAGAAAGACTAAGATGGCATTACTGAAACTGGATCACATGACTTTTACCTATCCCGGCATGGATCAGCCAGCGCTCAAAGATATCAGCCTTTCAGTTGATCCTTCGTCTTTTGTTGTGGTTTGCGGCCCTTCAGGCTGCGGGAAAACAACACTTGTCCGAAGCCTGAAAAGGGAAATCGCTCCACATGGCCTGTTAAGCGGCCTTTTATCGTATCAGGGACAGGACATGCTTTCAGAAGCGCATGAATCTTTAGCGTCAGCCATTGGATTTGTAATGCAGGATCCCGACGCTCAGATTGTAACAGATACAGTCTGGCATGAATTAGCTTTCGGGCTTGAAAATATGGGACTGCCAACATCAGTGATTCGCAGAAGAGTCGCTGAGACAGCTCATTTTTTTGGTATCAACACCTGGTTTGACCGTTCTGTTTTCTCTCTTTCCGGCGGACAGAAACAGGTTTTAAACCTTGCGGGTGTTATGGCCATGCAGCCGGACATCCTCATACTCGATGAACCTGTTGCCCAGCTTGACCCAATCGCGGCAAAAGAGTTTATATCAGTATTGAAGCGTATTCACCTTGAGCTTGGTACGACTGTTATTATGACTGAACATATGCTGGAGGATGTGTTTCCGCTGGCTGACACAGTTATTTATATGGAACAGGGCCGAATCGCGTTCAAGGGGTCTCCGGAGTCTTTTGTCCGAAGCGCGGTCAGGGATAAGCACCATCCGTATGAAAAAGCCTTTCCGACAGCAGTGAAAATCGCGCGTGATCTGGGTGAGATCAGTCATGTTCCAATCACTGTTAATCAGGGAAGGACCTGGCTGAAGACCTATCAGAAGAACAAGCCGGGCTGCCGGAAAAAAGCCGCGGATAGTCAGCCGCAGCTGCCAGAGTCTGGGCAGACGCCGTCACGGCAGCTGCCGTCTGGTGTTACACTGCTCAAAGCAGACAGCATCTGGTTCAGGTACCAGCCAGACCTGCCCTTTGTGCTGCAAAATTTTTCATGTGATATTGTCGCGGGTGAGATTCTGGCAATCGTAGGCGGAAACGGCAGCGGTAAGTCAACGGCTTTGCAGGTCATGTCCGGCCTGTCCCGTCCTCAGCGCGGGAAGCTGTCGCAGAACAACAGGCAGCCTGATGAGTACAAGCCGGTAACCGTTCAGCCTGGCCAGTTTAAGACCACAGCAGCTGATCCCGGGAAAAAAAGAACATGGAAACAGCGGTTGAGAAGCATCAGAAAAGCAGACAGCAAGGGAAGAGAACCTGTTTATACGGCCATGCTTCCGCAAAACCCGAAAGCGCTTTTCATTGAAGATACAGTTTATGACGATCTGGCCGATAGTCTTAGTTTCATGCAGCCTGATTCGGCTAAAGAGCAGATCAACGCGATTGCGTCTGATCTGGGCCTTTTACATGTGCTTCACAAGCACCCCTATGATCTGAGCGGTGGTGAACAGCAAAAAGCGGCCCTGGCTAAATTGCTCTTGCTGCGGCCACAGGTTATGCTTCTTGATGAACCGACAAAAGGCCTGGACGTGTATGCCAAAGCGGATCTGGCGGTCATTCTCAAAAAGCAAAGTCAACAGGGAAAAGCGATCGTCATTGTTACGCATGATATTGAGTTCGCGGCAGCCTATACAGACAGATGTGCCATGATTTTCAACGGTGAGATTACCTGCAGCGATCAGGCAAAAGATTTTTTCGCCGGCAATACTTTTTACACAACAGCAGCGAACCGGATGAGTCGCGGTATTCTGGATAACGCGGTTACATGTGAGGATGTGGTCAGAGAATGTACCAGCGAAAAAGCATAAGCAGAATCTTATTGTGGGCAGAACCTGCCGGCCTGATCCTGACACCTTGTATTCTGGCAGCTGCGGTCGCTGCTGAATTTGAACAGACTGCCCTGCTGAGCCTGATCGTGATCAGCGTCGCCATGCTGCCGTTTTTTGCCCGGTTTGAGCAGCGAAGACCAAAGCCAAGAGATATTGTCCCCATTGTTGTGATGAGTGTGATAGCCGCGATTGGCAGAACGTTACTGGTTGTGTTTCCAAATGTTCAACCCGTTACGGCAATTGTGATCATCAGCGGCATCGCGTTCGGGCCGCAGGCTGGTTTTTTAACAGGCGCGTTGTCTGCTTTATCATCTAACCTGTTTCTGGGACAGGGGCCATGGACGCCCTGGCAGATGTTTGGCTGGGGCCTTACGGGTTATGCTGCCGGTCATTTTCAAAAAAGGGGGCTTTTTAGCCTGC
>SLMY01000214.1 GCA_007133255.1 Clostridiales bacterium | reverse complement strand
TTTTTATGCTTCAAGAACTTATGATCACTGACGTCACATCTCGCGAAATTATTGATTCACGGGGAAACCCGACAATAGAAGCTGAAGTTTTTCTGGAAGACGGGACATTTGGCCGTGCGGCAGTCCCTTCCGGAGCTTCAACCGGGGCCTTTGAAGCTGTTGAATTAAGAGATGGCGACAAAGGACGGTATTTGGGCAAAGGTGTTCTAAACGCGGTTCGTCATGTTAATGAACTGATTGCTCCTGAATTGATCGGATTCAATGTTTTTGACCAGCAGGGACTTGATATGCTATTAATTGAACTGGATGGTACCGATAACAAAGGTAAGTTGGGTGCTAACGCGCTGCTTGCCGTGTCACTGGCTGCTTCGAAAGCGGCAGCGAACGCGCAGAGAACTTCTTTATTCAAATATCTGGGTGGTTTAAACGGCCACATTCTGCCTGTACCCATGATGAACATCATCAATGGCGGCAAGCATGCCGATAATAGTATTAATCTGCAGGAATTTATGATTATGCCTGTTGGCGCATCAAGTTTCCATGAAGGTCTTCAATGGAGTATAGAAGTTTTTCATACACTGAAAAAACTGTTGACTGAAAAAGGTTATTCAACAGCGGTTGGAGATGAAGGCGGGTTCGCGCCAAATTTTGAAAGTGATGAGCAAGCGCTGACGTTTATTATGGATGCTGTAAGCCAGGCAGGTTTCAGACCAGGTAAAGACTTTGTTATCGCGATGGATGCCGCCGCGACTGAGCTGTATGAAGAAGCAGCTAAAGCTGGTAAGAAGGGGCAGTATTTGTTCTGGAAATCGGGAGAAATGAAATCACGAGATGAAATGGTTGATTTCTGGGCTGATCTGACTGAACGCTACCCGATTATCTCGCTGGAGGATGGGCTCGCGGAGGATGACTGGGAAGGCTGGGCATTGCTAAAAGCCAGACTAGGTGAGCGGGTGCAGCTGGTAGGTGATGACCTGTTTGTTACGAACACAAAGCGTATCCAGCAGGGCATTAATCAGGACACAGCCAATTCTGTGTTGATCAAGTTTAATCAGATTGGTACCTTAACAGAAACCATGCAGGCTATTGAGATGACCATGCGCAATGGCTGGACCGCTATTTTGTCACATCGTTCCGGAGAAACAGAGGATGTCACGATCGCGGATATCGCCGTCGCCACAAATGCCGGTCAGATTAAAACAGGTGCACCGTCAAGAACGGACCGGGTGGCTAAATATAATCAGCTGCTGCGAATTGAAGAAGAACTGGCTGAAGCGGCCACTTACGCAGGCTGGAGCGCATTCAAGGTTAATCGAGACGCTTAAAGCCGCCAAGCCTGCGTGGAATCATATTCAACACATGAAATAAGGGCTGTCCTCAGGTTTGAAATCAAACAAGCACAAACCTGGGCGACAGCCCTTTTATATCGCATTAGCATGCCAGCAATTACTTATTCGTGAACCCTCCCACCTGGTATCATGAAGCTGCGTTGTAAAGCGCAAAATTAATTGATGCTTGATATAAAGCACGCAGACGCTGTGAACCGGTTCTCCCCCCGGTATTCGGCTTAGAAGGGGATTTCGCACGATTATTTTGGTCAAATGCTGATTCATCAAAGCTGATTAATCAAAAAAGACTGGTTTACCTGTTTTGTCAGATTCATAGATAGCCTCCAGAATCTGAGTCACAACATAGGCCTGCTCAGGAAGAACGACAGGGTCTGTGTCTTCTTCAATCGCTTTATAAAACAGACTCGCTTCCAGATCTTCCGGTTTATTAGAAGCCCCTTCATAAAACGCGACACCGCCGGCATCAAGATCTGGCTTGGTGATATACGTTCTGCCGTAGTTTTCACCATTGATTCGCAGGCCGTCCTTCATATCCGCGCCTGCTTCAGTACCACATAAAGTGGTTTTCGCTTCATCCACATCGAGTGTGTTCAAAGCCCAGCTGGCTTCCAGTAAAATTGTCGCGCCGTTTTTCATGGTAATAAAACCAAACGCAGAATCTTCAACAGTGAATTCCTTAGGATCCCATGGACCAAAAGCATTCGCCGCGTTTTCACGATCAGCGAGTTTGCGGTATGTTTTCCCCGTAACTGACAGCGGCTGATAATTGTTCATTTCCCACAGAGTCAAATCGAGCGCGTGGGTGCCTATATCTATCAAAGGACCGCCGCCCTGTTCATCTTCATTGAGGAAAACACCCCAGGTGGGCACGGCTCTGCGGCGAATCGCATGGGCTTTCGCGTAATAAATGTCACCTAGTACGCCATCTTCAACCAACTGTTTGAGATATCTGGAATCCGCCCGATGACGGCTCTGATAGCCGATTGTCAGTTTTTTGCCGGTGCGGCGCGCGGCATCTACCATTTTTTTCGCGTCTTCAGCCGTTTTTGCCATTGGTTTTTCACACATAACATGCTTATCTGCTTCCATCGCGGCTATGGAAATAGGTGCATGTGACTTATTAGGCGTCAGAACATGGACGGCATCCAGATCTTT
>SLMY01000073.1 GCA_007133255.1 Clostridiales bacterium | reverse complement strand
GTCACGGTCCTGATACAGGTTCGCCACACGCAGGGGCGGCAGGCCATGCTGCCGGGTACCGAAAAAATCACCCGGTCCACGCAGCTGCAGATCTTTTTCCGCCAGCTCAAACCCGTTCCGGGAGAGACAGACAGCTTTTAGTCTGTCTCTCGCCAGTTGATCATCCGCGTCACTGACCAGCACACAGACCGACGCCAGTTCTCCCCGGCCAATGCGCCCTCTTAGCTGATGAAGCTGAGCCAGGCCAAATCGTTCGGCGTTTTCTATAATCATCAGGACAGCGTTTGGATTATCGACACCCACTTCAATGACCGTTGTGCTGACCAGAACAGATAACGTTCCGGCCAAAAACCGATCCATAATCCTGTCTTTCTCTGCCGGCTTCATTCGGCCATGCAGCAGCCCGGCCTCATGCCCGACAGGCATCTGCGCTGACAGCCGCTGCCATACATGTTGAGCAGATTCAAGGTCTGAGTCCTCACTTTCCTCTATCATCGGGCAGACAACATAAACCTGTTGTCCGGCCTCAATCGTTTTTTTAATCAGCGCGTCTATCCTGGGTCTGTCCTTTAACCTGGCTGTATAAGTGCGGATCGGTTTTCTGCCTTCAGGCAGCTGGTCTATAACTGAAATATCCAGATCACCGTACAGCATCAAGGCCAGGGTTCGGGGAATCGGGGTCGCGGACATAACCAGAACATGCGGCACCAGCTGACTTTTCTGTCTCTGCTCATCTTGTTCATCCGACGCTGGGCCTGTGAGCCTGATCCGCTGGCGCACCCCGAATCGATGCTGTTCATCTGTGATCGCCAGGGCCAGATGCTTAAACCTGACACGGTCTTCAATCAGCGCGTGCGTACCAACCAGCAGCAGCAATTCACCTTCGGCAAGCGCTTCCAGAAGCAGTTTTCTTTCCGCTGCTTTTGTCGCGCCGGTCAGTATCGCGACTTTAAAGCCACTGCCCGCAAGCAGCGTGGTAAGTGTCTGGTGGTGCTGTCTGGCAAGGACCGCGGTAGGAACCATCAGAACGGCCTGCAGTCCGGCCAGCGCGCAGTGCAGCATGGCCAGCGCGGCAACAACGGTTTTTCCTGACCCTACATCACCCTGCAGCAGCCGGTTCATCGGCTGATCAGATGCCAGGTCTTTCTGAAGCGTCTGCCAGGCCTGCTGCTGCGCGCCGGTTAATAAAAAAGGCAGTTGGTCAACACAGTTTCGTAAGGCTTGTTTTCCTTTTCTGTCAAGTATCGCCCGATAAGCGCTTCGGCTGTCTCTGGCTGACTGGCGCAGCAGATAAATACCTGCCTGAAATAAAAACAGCTCTTCAAAAGCCAGTCGATATCTGCAGATTTCCGCCTCTTCCCAGTCTGCCGGATGATGGATTCGGCTGTAGGCGAACGCCGCCGCGCAGACATGATACTCACGCCTGATCCTCGCAGGCAGCGGTTCGGGCACGATATTGATCACACGCGGTATCAGGTTTTCGGTCAATTGCCTGATAACGCCCTGGCTCAGTCCCTGTGTGAGCGGATAAATCGGCCTCAGACGCCGTTTTTCAGCCAGCTGCTCATCGGATTCATAAGAAGGATTTTCAACACTGAATAAGCGGCCTTTGCGCTTTACACGTCCGCGGAACAGATAGGTTTGACCAGGATTAAGCCGCTGGGCGTGCCATGGCTGGTTAAACCAGACAGCTTTAATTGTATACCCTTCATCCTGTAAAACGGCCCGTAAAATATTCAGCCTTCCTTTACGCTGTGAAACAGGCCGCTGCAGCACTTTGGCGCGAAAAACCTCAGTCTGCTGATGCTCAAGCTCAGATACAGGTTTCAGACTGAGCCAGTTCTCATAGTCCCGCGGGAAAAAAGTCAAAAGGTCAAACCAGGTAACAAGTCCAAGTCTGGCCAGCATGGCGACGCGTCTGGCACCTGCCCCGGGCAGCAGGCCAATCGGCTGACACAGCTGACTCATATCATCAACATGGTAATCCTGTGGTTTGTTCATTTCACTGATCTTCGTCCTGTCTTGCATCATAACAGCTTAAGCCTGTGGCCGTTCACGGACATCTTGATGGTTTTTACCGTATCGGCAAAGATCCGCGATCGGACACAGGTCACATTGGGGCTTCCGGGCTGTACAGCAGGCACGGCCATGCAGAACCATCAGGTGTCCGTAAGCGATCCAGTCATCGCGCGCGATGACTTTTTCAAGATCTTTCTCAATACCGGCAGGGTCTTCCTTTCGGGTCAGGCCAATCCGGCGTGAGATTCTTGCGCAATGTGTATCAACAACAAGTGCAGGGATATGATGATAATCACCAAGAATCAGGTTGGCGATTTTTCTGCCGACACCCGGCAGCTGGGTTAAAGCCTCAAGCTTATCAGGAACCGTGCCTTTATATTGTTCTTGAATCATTTTAGCGGATCCGACAATCGAACGTGTTTTACTTCGATAAAGCCCACAGCTGCGGATCAAATCAGAAATGTCTTCCGGATCAGCTTTCGCGGTACTTTCTGATGTTGGAAAACGCGCGAAAAGAGACGGTGTTATAAGATTAACTCTGGCGTCTGTACACTGGGCTGACAAGATCGCGGCCACTAAAAGCTGCCAGGCAGACTCATACGTTAAGGTACAGTCTGCCTGCGGATAAGTTTTTTTTAGGATGCTAATAATATTTGAGGCAGTTTTCTGTTTTTCTGTCACCGCGAATACTCCTGCAGATAAGCTCTTATCTCATGATACTGACTGTCTGAGCTTCTGTAAACAAGAATATTGACCAGAGAACCTACAGGCTGACTTTTGAGGAAATGGTTGATATCCATCGATGGTGTAATCGGCTGACCATTTATTTCTGTTATGATATCACCTTTTCTCATATTGGCGATGTAAGCCGGGCTGTCATTGATGACATTTGTAATATATAAGCCTTCAGGATAATTATAAAGACCGCGAAGCTGCTGGAAAGTTTCCTCAACCAGAACTGAAACACCCAGCCAGGCACGGCCGCCGACATAGCCCTGAGATGTCATGTCTTCAACAACCTTCAGAGCTGTTTGTGCCGGCAAAGCGTAGCTTAAGGCATCATACGACTGATAAGACAGCCCGCAGTTGGCAATTCCGATCACTTCACCGCTGAGATTCAGAAGGGGGCCGCCGGAACACCGCTGGCTGATCCTGGCATCTGTCTGGATCATTTGAAGCGATGTACCATCCTCAAGCTGAACCGGCCGGCTCAAACTGCTGATCAAACCCATGTACAAGCTGCCGCTCTCCTCAAGCAGGTCCGGATAACCTATCGCGACGATCATCTGCCCTACTTTCAAGTCGGGGTTTTCAGCGATTGGAGCAGGCTGCAGGGTTCTGTAACCGGGATCTATTTTAATAACGGCCAGTCCGGTCAGCGGATCTCTGCCAATGAGCGCAGCGTTGAGCGCGCCTGAAACCCCGTCCGCGTAAACATGAATAGACGCATGTGAAAAAAGATGACCTTGTTTACTGACGGCAATCGAGATGACACTGCTGTTGGTGACAATATAACCGTCTTCACTCATAATCAGGCCTGAACCTTCATTCGTTCTTCGCAGCGACGCGGCCGTTTCACCAACCACCACGTTAATGCCAACAACAGAAGGCTGAATGGAAGCATAGAGATCTTCAATCAGGCTGTGGTCCTGCCATATCTTGAACTGATCATACACCGGACCGGCTGGAACTGAGACTTCCGGGCTGGTTTCTGCCGGCAGGGTCGTCTCATCTTCAGGTCCTGAACCAGATACCTGACTTGACTCAAAGGTCTGTTCAATCCGGCTTTCAGCTGGCTCAGTCACGGTTGGCGCCGGAGTTGAAGTGGGCTGCTCAGGTGTGACCGACGCGACCGGAGAAGGGCTTGGGCTGACTTGTTCAGACGCGTCAGGTGTGGTATCGGTTTCGGCGGAAAGCCGCGCGTCAGCGGTATTGAGCCGGCTGAGCAAAGAACGGTAGCCAAAAAGGTCTCGCATCATAAAAGCCGCTGTCAGCAGTGATGCCAATACAGCCGAGATCAGACATAAAGCGATTAGTCCCGTGATCATTTTGGTTTTTTGTTTCACCAGGCACCTCCATACGATGAACCTGTATGCTCACACAAACAAAGCTTCCAGCTGCTGCCTCGTTAATTTCCGGCCGGGCTTCACATCCCGGCTGTAAATCAGTTATTCGAGGGCACAAAAGACCTGCCGTTTATTGCCCTGTGCCGATTAGAATAATCTATACTCATTTCAATTCTATCTAAAAAAAGTAAATGCTTTATGAACAATAACGAAAAGAACGTTCATCTTCAAGACGGCATTGTCAATGTAAAAACAAACCGGGCACCGCCCATGTCGCTTTTAGACACAGTAATGCGCTGGCCGTGAGCCGCGAGAATGGTTCGGCAGATATACAAACCCAGACCGGAACCTTTGGCGGTTCGCGATTTGTCAATTTTATAGAACCGGTCAAAAATATAAGGTTGTTCAGATTCAGGTATGCCGGGTCCATTATCTTCTATGATCACTTCTACTTCCCGGGCCCGCCCGGAACGTCTGGTTGTCAGCGCGATTACACCATCTGCAGGCGCGAACTTGATCGCGTTTGATAAAATATTATAGACCACCCGGCTGATCGCTTCCCGATCACCTACCACCTGCAGACGTCCATAATCGTCTTCCTGAAAATCCGCCTGAACCCCCAGGTTTTTTCCCGCGATCAGGGACTCAAGGCCAATGATATCTTCCCTCAGCACTTCATTGATGTCAAAAACCCTTTGATTCAGCTGCTGGCCTGATTCCAGCAAAACTGTATCAAACATAGTGCTGACCAGATTCTGGAGCCTTTTTGTTTCCTTCTGGACAATATCAAGATAATAGGGATATTTATCAGGTGGTACCGTACCATCCAGCATGCCTTCTATAAAACCGAGTATTGATGTCAGGGGCGTGCGCAGATCGTGTGAAATATTTGAGATAAATTCCTTTCGATCCTTTTCCTGATTCTGAAGCTTGTCAAACATCGTGTTGACTGTATGAACCAGAATAGCAAGATCATCATTGACCAGAGACTGCTTTTTACCAATCTCTCTTCTGTCAGGATTGATACCCGGAATCTCAACTCTGGCTGAAAGGTCGCCGCGTGAGACTTTATCGGCTGCTTCTGACAAAAGACGGATCGGCCGGGTTATATTATGCGACAGGATACTTATAAAGATCAGGCCAATCGCGAAGGCGACTAAAAACGACATAATCAGGCCGTTCGTCATCAGAAAGGTACCAATATCGCGAGTCTGAACCGGGTAATGCAGCTGGATCTCACCGCGATAGCCGCCCAGCGGCGTCGGCAGCGGGTAGGCCGCTGATATCCAGCGGGTGCCGCTCGCCTTGAACAGGCCCTGGAAATCACCCATCTGGCTGATTCCGGAAGTACCGGCGCCCATCGCTGCCAGATATTGCTGCGGCAACTGGTAATATCCCTTCTCTGAGACATCAAGCGAAGTCGCCGCGTCTCCGGGAATACCTGTATGCATCACAAGCTCGCCACTGGGATTAATCACCCAGACAATCGCGCCTGAGGAACGGGCGGCGAAAATAATATAATTGTTCAGACGCGGGTCCAGAATTTCACCTTGCTGGGAAAAATTTCCGGCCACAACTTCAGAAATAGCCCGGGCGCCGCTTAAAAGCTGACTGGCCTGCTGACGGTTGGTATTGATCGAAAAAGCGTAGTAATAGACCAGCCCCAGCACAAAGAACGTCACAACAATTGCCAGGGTCAGCTGCAGAATTGTTCGCAGATAAACGGAACGTAACAGAAAGGGTTTTTTCACTTGAACACCTGCAGATCAGTTTGCCTCAAACTTATAACCAACACCCCAGACGGTCTTAATCTGCCATGCGGGATGAACGCTGACATCATCGAGTTTTTCACGGATGCGCTTAATATGGACATCAACTGTGCGCGACTCTCCATAAAAATCGTATCCCCATACATTCTCCAGCAGCTGTTCTCTGGTAAAGACGCGATTTGGATGGGTAGCCAGGAAAAAAAGAAGTTCCAGTTCCTTGGGAGGCATCTCAATCTCCTGTTCCTCAACACGCACTGTGTAACGTGATTTATCCACCCTTAGTCCGGGATATTCTATCGCCTCAGAGTTTTTCTCAACTTCTTCAGCATTCTGATTGTCTTCTTTATTCTCGTATCTGCGCAACACAGCTTTCACTCTGGCCAGCAGCTCTTTGGGCTCAAAAGGCTTCTGAACATAATCGTCCGCTCCCAGCTCGAGACCCACAACTTTATCAAGTGTGTCACCTCGCGCTGTCAGCATCAGAACCGGCACATCCGATACCCGGCGCACATCACGCATGATATCATAACCATCTTTACCTGGCAGCATCAAATCAAGGATGATCACATCTGGTTTTGACTCGAGAAAAGTCTCAAATGCCTTATCACCATCCAGACACGTGATAACAGCAAAACCGTCTTTATCAAAATAAAGTCTCAGAAGTTCACTGATATTAGGATCATCATCAATGATTAACGCTTTTTTCACGGTATATCCTCCCTGTTTCGTTTAGCTTCGTATTGCTTGTCAAGTTATCAAATAAGAACGGGCTGTCACAGCGTTTGATCGTCACGGAAGGCCTACTTTTTCTTTAGCATGTCATTGAGTTCCTGCAAGAACGAATTGACATCTTTGAACTGGCGGTACACAGACGCGAAGCGTACATATGCGACTTCATCAATTTCCTTAAGACCTTCCATCACCATCTCACCAATTTCCTGTGAAGATATTTCCCGTTTCAGAGCATTCTGCTGATGCGTTTCAATTGAGGCTACCAGCTTGTCAATCTGATCGGTTGAAACGGGTCTTTTTTCGCAGCTTTTCAAAATACCGGCAGTCAGCTTATCTCGGTCAAACGGTTCTCTCGTACCATCTTTTTTAACAACCAGCAAAGGCTGGTTCTCAATTTTCTCATAGGTTGTGAACCTCGCTCCGCAAACCGTGCATTCACGCCGGCGACGAATTGCCGATCCTTCATCAGACGGCCGCGAGTCTATCACTTTATCGTCATCATGGTTGCATGAGGGGCATCGCATTCAGTTCTACCTCCCGCGCCAGCTGCCTGGCATAAAACCGGCCGCCTGACCAGCTTTAGTCATTATCCTGCAAAAACCAGGGGAGAATGCGATTGGAACGCTTCTCTTTTTCAGGCTTTTTTGATGATCGTTTGTCTGGTTCTGTATCTGAATCTGATTCTGACGCTTCTCTGTCAGGACGTTCTACCGACAGATTCGGTTTTTCATCCGGTTCAGGCTCGGCTTCCGGTTTTTCATCCGGCTGGTCAAAGACAGGCGGCACCTCATCAGACTGCTGGCGATTCTGCCTGCTTGTCTGGCTGAACTGCACGTCTGACTGATGATCATCCTGATCATCAGAATCCTGACTTTTCTGATCTGACCCTACTGTATGAAAACCAGTCTGCTCAGATTTCGGCGCTTCCTTATCACCGGCCGGCCTGACAAAAGCGCTTGATAAGAAATCAGGGACTGACTCTTTTTCCTGTTCGCTTTCATTCACGGGTTCGGAAGCTGCTGACTTGCGGTTTTCCTGGCCGCTTTGTTCCGAGACAGTGCTGTCTTTGTTTTCCGCTTTATTCTTAACCGGGTACTGCTCACGGTCAAAGCCGCTGGCAATAACAGTTATCATAATCTCATCACTCATTTCCGGATCAATAACCGCACCGAAAATAATATCTGAATCAGGCGAGACCGCGTCCCTGACAACCGATGCCGCCTCATCCACTTCACGGATTTTCATATCACGCCCGCCGGTGAAGTTGATGATAACACCCCGAGCTCCATCAATGGTTGTATCAAGCAGCGGGCTGTTAATAGCCTGGCGGATTGCCGCGGCTGAACGACCTTCGCCCCCGGCACGGCCGATACCCATATGGCAGACACCCGCCTGTGTCATGATCCGCCTGACATCCGCCAGATCGAGATTAATCAATCCGGGAACCGCCACCAGATCAGATATACCTGAAACACCATATTTCAGGACCTGATCAGCCAGCATGAAGGCTTCATCTAGTGAAGTGTCATCAGAAGCGATTTCCAGCAGTTTATCATTAGGTACAACAATAAGGGAATCAACGAATTTTTCCATCTCACGTATACCACGTTCCGCGTTCTGCATCCTTCTGGAGCCTTCAAAGCGAAAAGGCCGGGTGACAACCCCGACAGTCAGGATACCCAGTTCCCGCGCGATCTGAGCGATAATCGGCGCGCCGCCTGTACCGGTGCCGCCGCCCATACCCGCGGTAATAAACAGCATATCCGTGCCGCGGATCAGCTGCGCGATTTCCTCTTTCGACTCGTCAGCTGCTTTAGCGCCAATCTCAGGATTAGCGCCAGCCCCCAGTCCTCTGGTTATTTTCTCGCCAATCTGAATCCGGTTATTCGCTTTCGTGCGCAATAAAGCCTGGTTGTCTGTATTGACAGTAATAAACTCAATTCCCTGCACGTCACTGTCGATCATACGATCAACGGCATTGCATCCGCCGCCACCGATCCCGATCACCTTTATCGTCGCGAAATGGTCATTTTCCATGCTAAAACCCATTTTATAATCAGACAAAATAACATCTCCTCTCAGCGTGAGCAGTTCGTCAGGACGCTCCAGCCATTAACTATCATGAAGGCAAAACTTGACTCTGTTTCCAGTTCTTTGCCGAATAATTCATTTTTATACAATTCTACACTAAGTTGACAAGCCGTACAACAATCACAGCGAATTGGGTTCAGGTTATCAGCAGGCTATTCTGCTCTCTTTACGATGATTTACGACTATCCTGCGGCAGCTCCTTGTGCTGCTTTTTTCGTTTTTCATCCCACCGGTCAAGCATCAGACGCCTGATAATAGAAAAATTAATAAATATCCGGTTGCCAAACGCGAAGACAGCAGCCAGACTCAGGGGCAGATTCAGCTGATCACCCAGAGCGGTGATCGCGATCGCGATCAGGCTGTTGCCTAGAAATCCGGTAATAAAGAGTCTCGCGTCAAATTTATTCTGCAGGCTGGCGGCCAGCGCGCCAATGACAGAATCAAGCGCGGCCAGAATGCCGACAGCCACATACGATGAATACGCTGCCGGTATATTGACATTCATCAGCAGGCCTATTATCAGTCCCAGTATCAATCCGATCAGCGGAAACATGTTTAGACTCAACCTCCATTCATCTGTGCTGATGCCGCGACACACGGTGTCTTTCCTGTATGCCGGCAGCGATCAGGCAAGATTATACAACAAATCTGTTTGCCAGGTTTCTGTTCCAATCCGAAGCGGCAGGTCAGTCCGGCCGGAACGTAATTCTTTCTCCTGTCATATCAAGCACGCCTTTGCCGCGGTTCTCAAGCGCGCTCTGGTCGAGCGCGAATCGCAGCCATTGCATTTCTTCCACCTGCTCATGTCCGGTTTTAGCCAGCACAGTCATAATCTCACCGGTACCGGGCAACTCAACAGTCAGATAAAGCTGCCGTCCGCCAATCGGACGAATGCTTCTGATCTGCGGCAGCAGTTCCAGGTCGAGACGTTCATCTTTATCTGCATCAATTATAGCACCCATCAGGGTAAGTGCACTATTTAATGCGTCGGGAACATCAACAATCAGGGGCTGGCCCAGATTCAGCGAAGTCACATGGATGCCTTCAATCACGGGAATATCACCGGGTGTCTGAGGCCAGATAAACATCGCCACACCATGTTTATCAATCATAACACTGCCATCCGGTATGGCAACATAGGCTATTTCAACGCGTTCATCAATGGTCAGGCTTATGCCGGAAGGAAAACTGAATCTAGCGCTCACATTCTCGATAACCGGATATCGCGCGGCAAGATCCTCTTCAATCTGCCGGTATCTGAGCTGCATCCAGTGATCACGGCTTCCGCCGAGACCGGAAATAAAATGCTGTCCCCGGTAAGGATCCATCACCGCGGTCAGTTCTTCTTCACTGATCGACCGAAGCCGCGGCAGCTCTATCTGCTGAACTCTGAAAGCTGGCAGCTGCCAGACAGCCAATATCAGAATAAACAGACTGATTCCCGTGATCAGCAAACGTTTAACAATCGGATGCCAG
>SLMY01000137.1 GCA_007133255.1 Clostridiales bacterium | reverse complement strand
GCAGACGAAGAATCTGGAAGCTGTTCAAGGTATTATCAAAAAATCCACTTCTGAATATGCAAAAGTGCTGGTCATGAGCGCGATTGACAAAAGTCTTCAGAATCTTGATTTATCTGCGGACGGCAATGTATTGGAACAGACAGTTGAATCATCGCGAGCTATTTTGAAAAATGAACTATGTAAAATAAATGATGGCAATATCAAAGGACTTGTTTCATTGATCGGTCATACGCATATTGATGTTGCCTGGCTGTGGCAGCTTAAAGATACTGTCAGAAAATGTGGTCATTCATTTGCTAATATGTTGCGATTATCTGAAGAATATCCAGAATATACCTTTACCTGCTCACAACCGCAATTATACTCCTATACAAAGCAATACTATCCAGAGCTGTATCAGCAGATAAAAAATAAAATTAAGGATGGTATGTGGGAATTGGTGGGACCGATGTGGGTTGAATCAGACTGTAATGTCATATCTGGTGAATCGCTGATCAGGCAGCTGCTCCATGGCCATCGTTTTTATCTGGAGGAGTTCGGCGAAAGCAGTGAAATATGCTGGTTGCCAGATACATTCGGTTTTCAGCCCAATATGCCGCAAATACTGGCGAAAAGCGGCCTGAAATACTTTTTTAGCTACAAGCTTCACTGGCAGGCTCATAATCGTTTTCCTTACGGAACTTTCCGCTGGCGTGGCATAGACGGATCCGAAATAATCGCTGCAGTACCTGAACTGCTTTCGGGTTATAACGGGGATCCTGTCCCGGCTCAGATCAAGTATGCTCAGGACACCAACCAGCAAAAGGGCAAAAATGATGATGTGATATTCCCTTACGGATGGGGAGACGGCGGCGGCGGACCGACGCGTGATATGGTTGAATATGCGCAGCGGCTGAAAGCTTATCCTGGTTTACCGGAAGGTCGTATGGTGACAGCAAAAGCATATTTCAAAGATTTATCTGATCGAAAAAATAAATTACCAGTCTGGTATGGTGAAATGGCCCTTGAGACTCATCGAGGCACTTTCACAACCCATGGCAGTTTTAAAAACGCGAACAGAAAATGTGAACAATTGCTTCAGACAGCTGAGAAATTATCTGCCGTTTGTGGACTTGGCAAGGAAATTGATATTGCAGATAAGCTGAAAGATGCATGGCAGACCGTCTTGCTGCTGCAGTTTCATGATATACTGCCCGGCAGCTCAATCAAAGAAGTATATGATGATGCCAGACCTATGTATGATGATGTTTATATTAAGGCCTTTGATGTGATCAGATCTTCGTTTGAACGCATGGGTATGACGGCTTCAAAGATGCTGCCGTCTGAAGCTATTTTAATAGAAGAAATTCCGGCAAGAATAACTGTGTTTAACGCGCTGTCCTGGGAAAGAGACGAGGTTCTCGAGCTGAACGTTAAATGCAGGGAAGATCAAGAGGTTTATCTGACAGATGAATCTGGAAACACTATGACTGCTTGTGAAGTTAATAGAGAACAAGAACAGTTAACGGCTATTTTTTCAGCAGAGAAGGTTCCCGGTCTCGGGTTTGCTGCATATGAGATTAAGACGCGTGAAACACCTGCCGCGAACAAGTCAGATTCTGAAAAAAGCGCCGATATTAAATGGGATCAGGGATCATGTCAGATTGAAACTAAACGATATAGCATGATGATCGGTCAGGATGGCCTGATTATGTCACTGTTTGATAAACAGAAAGATAGGGAAGTGATTGAAAATGCTGGAAACCGGCTGATGATGTTTCACGATGGACCGCAAGAAGAAGATGCCTGGAATTTATATAAAGAATATAGAGAGCGGCCTTATCAGGTAGAGTGGCATAGTCAGCTTGAATTAGTTGAGAACAATGAGTTAAGGACCTGCCTTAGACTCGAAAAAACGTCTGAAAAAACCAGGATCCAACAGAAGATTTCGATCAATCATGCAACTGGTATGATTATATTTGATACAGAAATAGACTGGCATGAACGTTATAAACTGCTCAAAGTCGGTTTTGATTTTTTGATTCAATCCCCTTATGCGCAATGTGATACAGGATTTGGTTCATATACCAGACCTGTACATGCTAATAATCCATATGATCAGGAAAAATTTGAAGTAATAGCACATAAATGGGTTGATCTGTCTGAAGGCCGATATGGTGTAGCTTTGATGAATGACTGCAAGTACGGGCACAGCATCAATGGCGGCTCGGTCGAGATTTCATTGCTTCGTTCGGCAAGCTCCCCTGATCCAGTCGCTGATGAAGGTCTGCATCGGATTAGATATGCTATATACCCACATGAAGGAGATTGGCGTCAGGCCGGTATCGGCAGAGCAGGCTATGAGTTTAACTACGGACTTATAGCTGGTATGCAACATAATGCTCTGGCTTCATCAGAGTTTAAGATGGCACCATTTATAAAAGTTGATTCGGACGATATGGTGCTAGATACGATCAAACCTGCCTGGGACGGAAAGGGTTATGTGTTCAGGCTTCACGAGATAAATGGAAATCGCGGCAAAGCTAATATTAT
>SLMY01000098.1 GCA_007133255.1 Clostridiales bacterium | reverse complement strand
TCTGATCTATGGCGCGCTGGCTGAAGTGTTTGCCAAGGAGACTGGTTTTAACCGGGGTCTCGGTGGTTCTATGCACGCCTTTTTCCTGCCTTTTGGCGTTTATCCGAATAACGCTATTGTGGGCGGTTCTGGTGATATTTCTGTAGGTGCCGCGCTCTTTAAGAAAATAAACCGCAAACCAGGTCTGGTTATCTGTAATATCGGTGATGGCTCGCTGGGCTGCGGACCTGTCTGGGAGGGGTTCATGCTGTCTGCCATGGACCAGTACCGAACCTTGTGGCCTGATGACATGAAAGGCGGGCTGCCGCTGATCTTCAATATCATGAATAATCAGTATGCCATGGGCGGCCAGACACGCGGTGAAACGATGGGTTATGATTTCGCTGCCCGGGTAGGTGCCGGGATAAATCCCGAGCAGATGCATGCTGAAAGAGTCGATGGTTATAATCCGCTGGCTGTTATTGACGCTATCCGGCGCAAAAAAGAAGTTCTGGATGAAAAGCGAGGCCCTGCGCTGCTTGATACACTCACGTATCGCTATGCCGGTCACTCTCCATCTGACGCTGATTCCTACCGGACAGAAGAAGAGAAAGACGCCTGGCAGGAACACGATTCAATCGCGTCCTTCCGCAAGTCGCTGATTGAGGCCAAAGCAGCGACTGACGATGATTTCCAGTCAATTGATAAACAGGTGGTTGAAACAATCACTCGTGCGGTTAAACTGGCGATTGATCCGGAACTTTCACCTCGCATGGATCTGTATAAAACGCCTGACGCGATTGAGAAACTGATGTTCTCAAACAAGAAAATAGCGAAAATGGAAGACCGTGAACCGGATATGCTGCAGAAGCGTGAAGATAATCCACGCGTTAAACAGATTAGCCACAAGACTCGTTTTGCCTATGATGAGAAGGGTAAACCTGTATCAAAGAATAAAGTCTATCAGCTGCGTGATGGCCTTTTCGAGGCTATTCTTGATAAATTTTATGAGGATCCAACTCTTGTGGCGTACGGCGAAGAAAACCGTGACTGGGGTGGCGCCTTCGCGGTTTATCGCGGTCTGACTGAAGCAGTTCCTTATCATCGTCTATTCAACTCGCCTATTTCGGAAGGCGCGATTGTCGGCTCCGCAGTTGGCTATGCCATGAGCGGCGGTCGAGCCCTGGTTGAGTTGATGTATTGTGATTTTCTGGGCCGTGCCGGAGATGAAGTCTTTAATCAGCTGCCGAAATGGCAGTCGATGTCGGCGGGCATCTTAAAAATGCCGGTAGTTTTGCGTGTTTCAGTCGGATCTAAATACGGTGCGCAGCACTCACAGGACTGGACATCACTTTGTACGCATATACCTGGCTTGAAAGTCGTGTTCCCGGTTACGCCATACGACGCGAAAGGCCTGATGACCTCAGCGCTGAATGGAACTGATCCGGTGATCTTTTTTGAGAGTCAGCGCATTTATGATGTGGGCGAGCAGTTTCATGAGGGCGGTGTGCCCGAAGAATCGTACGAGATTGAAATTGGTGAACCTGATGTGAAAAAGCAAGGGACAGACCTGACCATCCTCACAATTGGCGCGACCCTTTATCGCGCGCTGGAAGCAGCCCGGGAATTTGAGGATAAGCATGGCTTGTCCGTGGAGGTTATAGACGCGCGTTCAATGGCACCTTTCAATTACGAGAAAGTCATTGAATCGGTTAAGAAGACAGGTAAAATTATTATATCCGGTGATGCCTGTGAACGCGGTTCATTCCTGAATGATATGGCACGAAATATTAATGATCTGTGTTTTGATTATCTGGACGCGCCGGCGATCGTCCTTGGATCACGCAACTGGATAACACCAGCTTTTGAACTGGAGGAACATTTTTTTCCTCAGCCAAATTGGTTTATCGATATTTTCCATGAACGCGTCCAGCCGCTGGCTGACTATAAACCAAAAAACAGCTATACTGATGTTGAGATGATTCGTCGCAATAAGCTGGGTGTATAAGGGGGACCATATGGCTAAAATCACCGCCAAGGATCATCAGATCCAAGCGCATATCAACCAGCTTAACGCCGGTCAGCGCGAAGAGCGGCTAAAGGCTCTTGAAAATCTGGCAAAGCTTGCCGGGCAGGGTGAAATAGACTTGCCTGAGCCAGGACGTGATGTTAATAATCATATCCACACGTTCTACTCGTTTTCGCCCTATTCACCATCAAAAGCGGTCTGGCAGGCAAAACGATCCGGACTGGTGACGGCTGGCATCATGGATCACGATACGATAGCCGGTGCCAGAGAGTTTATTGAAGCTGGAAGCATCATCGGTCTGCCCACCACTGTAGGTGCTGAATGCAGGGCATCTTTCCATAACACACGCCTCGCGGACCGGCGGATTAATAATCCTGACCAGTCAGGTGTGGCATATGTGGCTCTGCATGGTGTTCCGCACAGCCAGATTGACGCTTTAACTGATTTTTTTGAGCCGGTAAGGCAGGCCAGATTGATTCGGAACCGGAAAATGACAGAGCGATTGAACCGCATGATCGCGCCGGCAGGTT
>SLMY01000097.1 GCA_007133255.1 Clostridiales bacterium | reverse complement strand
TAAAACAGAGCAAAGTTTTGGCAATATGTCCTGTGGCTTGCCCCTGAAAAACAAAGTCTCTATATGATATCCGGCTAATTTTCTTTTTACTTCTTCAAGGCCACGCAGCATAAAAGCATATTGTGAATCGCTGGCTTTCATGTAAGGCTTCTGATAAAAAAATACAGTTATCAGCGGCTGTTGTAAAACTATAGAGGTCTTCTGGGCGGCTATCAGTCCCCAGTGATCATCAGCACGCTGATCCCTGCTAATCCAGCAGATGACAGGTCCTGATTGTGATAGTTCTTTGCCATTGAGACACTTTTGTCTATCCTGCATCACTTACTCCTGACTTTATCTCAAACACACAATACTGATAGGCAACTAGATACCTTTATCCGGGATAACCCTTCTTAATTAATTTTAATCACTATCCTGTTTTTTAATGTACCACATTCTTATCTTTTGAACCATCACAAACAATAAATTAAAAAGGCTTACCTGACGGCAAGCCTCTTTTCATATGCAAAAATTTCTATTAACTTATACTTTTCTTTCAGCAATCATTCTTTTCTCAATCAGCTTGCCTGTCCAGTTAACAATTAAGCTGCCAGCTGCTCAAATCCAACTCATCAGCGGACAGGTTCAGTTAACCGGTTTTAGTTGTTTGTCTCATCTTCCATGCGGGCCTTAGCATCGGCGATCACTTTATCAGCTACCGCCTGAGGTGCTTGTTCATAACGCGCGAACTTGATTGTATACCAGCCGCGTCCTTGTGTCATTGATTTTAAATCAGTAGCATACCGCGTCATTTCTGAACTGGGAACTTCCGCGGAAACAATCTGCCCGTCATCATCTGGATTAATTCCCATAATCCGGCCTCGACGTTTATTAAGATCACCCATAACATCACCCAGATAATCATCAGGAATATGAATATCAACTGAGCTTATCGGTTCCAGAAGCGTAGGTGAGGCTTGCGGCAGACCATTTCTGTAGGCAAGTCTGGCAGCGATCCTGAAAGCCATTTCTGATGAGTCTACATCGTGATATGAGCCATCGACCAGTGTCGCTTTCAGGTTAACAACCGGATATCCAGCCAGTACACCTTCACTGATAGCGTCTTGCAGACCTTTTTCTACAGCGGGATGAAAAGATTTTGGTACAGATCCACCAAAAATCTTCTCTTCGAAAGTCAGTCCTTCCCCGTCGCCCGGTTCAAATTCAACCCAGACATCACCATACTGGCCATGACCGCCTGATTGCTTTTTATGCTTACCCTGCACTCTGACTTTTTTCTTGATTGTCTCACGATAAGGTACTCTGGCTTCTTCAAGAATCGCCTCAACATTATATTTGTTTTTCAGTTTGCTTCGAAGCACATCAAGCTGCTGTTCACCGAGGCCAGATAAAACCATCTGATGTGTTTCCGCTTCATTGACAATTGAAAAAACCTGGTCTTCGTCTTTGAGCTTATTAAGTCCCTGCATAATTTTATCTTCTTCTCCCTTTTTCTCAGGGCGAATTGACATGGAGAGACAAGGAACAGGAAATTTTATTCTGGGCAGTACCAGTGGCTGAGTTTTATCACACAGGGTATCATTTGTCGCTGTTAAAAGCAGTTTGGTTACAGCGCCTATGTCGCCAGCCTCAATTTTATCAACTGATATCTGCTTTTTGCCACGCATAACATAGACTGAAGCTATGCGCTCATCTTTCTCCTTGGCAGGATTATAAACAGTTGTATTCGCGTTGAACACACCTGAGTATACTCTGAAATATGATATACGGCCGACAAATGGATCAACAACTGTTTTAAAAACAAAAGCAGCCAGCGGACCATCATTCTTAAGCGGCAGCTCAACAGGCTCATCTCCAGCGCCAACAGCTGTTACAGGTTCGCGGTCAGCAGGAGAAGGCAGAATTTCCATCAATCTGTCAACAGTAAAACTAATAGCCCAGTTCGCTGTGCCGGAACCAACAAAAACAGGGCAGATTGATCCGTTGTCAATCGCAAGACGCAGACCTTTTTCCATTTCCTCGTCAGAAAAAGGCTCACCGCTGAAATATCTTTCCATCAATTCTTCATCGTTTTCCGCGATCTGTTCATTGATGCTTTCACAAATCTCATCTATCGTTTCTTCCTGATCAGCCGGTGTATCACAAGGTGTGGCCGCACCCGTCTTCTCATCCAGACTATAAGCCTGTCTTGCCAATACATCAATCACACCGGTCATCTTGGTGCCAGTCATTATCGGCAGGGCAAAGGGAACGACTTTCTGTCCGTACTTCTCCTGAATACTGGCCAGGGCCTTACCATAATCAGCGTTTGCCTCATCCATGCGGCTGATCATGAAAAACACGGGTATACGAGCTTTTTCTGTCAGTCTGACAGCTTTTTCCGCACCTACTGAAAGACCATCTTTAGCACCGATCATAATCAGGCCGGCATCAGCGACACGAATGCCCTGCATGACCTCACCCAGAAAATCGAAGTCACCAGGCGTATCAATTATGTTCAGTTTGAAATCGCCCCATGCACATGCTGCAGTTGATGTATT
>SLMY01000288.1 GCA_007133255.1 Clostridiales bacterium | reverse complement strand
GTCGGTACCAGATCTATGTGGTAATGAAAAGCGGAGTCCACATGATTTTTCTGCGCGCCAGGCCAGCGGATAATCATCGGGATCCGGCAGGTTGAATAGTCGGCCGTGGCATGTTCGCCATAAAGGCCAAGCTCACCAAAGTTCTCCCCATGGTCTGAGGTAATAATAATAGCCACTTCATCAAGAATTCCCTGCGCCTCAAGTTTGCTGAAAATCTGACCAATCAATTCATCCGCGTACCTGATACCACAGTCATACCCGTCAATTATCTTGCGAAGTCCTTTTTGGTCGGTTACTTTTCCGGGATGCCGGGGAAACTGCGCAGATTCTGTATCATCGAACATATTTATTTCCATGGCACTATGAGGGCCCACATTTTTTATATGTTCTTCCAGAACACCAGGCTGGCACAACCACTCTGGCAGAGGATCTTCAGCAAAAGGATTCCCGAATGACTCAGGTGCGCGATATGGTGTATGCGGATCCCATAGATGAACATGCAGAAACCAGTCTTCTCGATTCTTTTCACGATCAAGCCAGTCAAGCGCAACGGGCAGTACTTCTTCTCCTGATTCAACACCGCCCTTGCCAACATTATGCGTTTCATTAAACCCGGCATTAAACCAGAACGAAGAGTGACGTTCAGCGAAAGTACTGATGGACGCGGTGTAAAGGCCTGCTTTCCTGAAAAGATTATGAAAATTCTCCTGGTCCTGGATATCTCTGAAACCTCTTTCGCAGCCAGTCAGCCTTCTGTCGGCGGCTGTGCCTCCATGTCCGACAGCGCCATGATGAATGCCATAACGTCCGCTGACCAGGCTGGCCCTGGCTGGCAGGCAAGGAGCGTCGCTGCAGTAGTATTCATTCATTCGAACCCCATTGGCCGCGATTTTGTCAATATTTGGTGTTGTCTGACGCTGATAACCATAGCAGCTCATATGATCTGGCCTTAGCGTATCAATATCCAGCATTAATAGTCGCATTTTTTCTCCCTTTACTCATGATGACCGCGAATCCAAAGGAGGTCTCAGTCAGTCATCCCATATTCTCGTCTCTGTCACACACTTAATATCGCTTTTATTATAACAATCATCATGACTCAATAAAGGCCGATTTTGCTGAATTGATCACATTAGCCCGCTTTTTTCCGCTGCCTGCCCAACATCATTTTTTAGATGGCTCAACAGGCTTTGGCATTTTGTGGCTTCTTTTCAGATATAAATGGGTGACCAGTGAAACAAGCGGAAAGGCGATGCCAATAAACATCCCCGTCCGCAGCCCAAGCTGAGCCGTTGTCATATTGCCCGATTCCAGAAAACCGGAAAGGAACGTCCATCCCGGTGCTTTTTCTGTGACCAGGCCCAGCGCCCAGGGCCCTAAAGACGCGCCAACATCACCGCCAGCGGCCAGAATCGCGAATAACGAAGCACCGGCAAGCGGAAACCGCCTGGCCGCGACTACCAGTGTGCCAGGCCAGAGAAGGCTGACAGCTAAACCGCAGATCGCGCAGGCGGCCAGACCTAATGCCGGGTAAGGTGTTATCGCGACAACCAGATAACAAACAGCAGCCAGCAGTGAACCCAGAATCATGACACGGCTGACATTGATCTTCGCGCCAAAAAACCCGTAAAGCATACGCCCAACACCCATCATGACAGCAAAAAGACTCATGCCAATTGTATCACCAACAACCTTCGGCAGGTTCATGGCGACTTCCATATAGGCAGAGGTCCATTGATTCATTGTTAACTCAGAAGCGGCACCAAACATAATCGCTACGATCGCCAGCAGATAAAGCGGCTGCCTGATCAGGTCACGAATTCGCATCAAGTGCTCAACCGGCCGCTGGGGCGCGATCGGCACCTTGAGGAAAAGGAAAAAATTTACCGCCGGGACCAGCGCCCAGAATAGAACAATGTAAGGCCAGACGGAAGCGCTGAAGAAGTAAATCAGAAAAGTTGTCACCAGGATGACAACAACTGATCCCCAGGCGTAGAAGGAGTGTAAAAAAGCCATGGTAGTCGATTTAACCGTGTTGGGTACAGCGTCTACAATCGGGCTGATCAGCAGTTCCAGCAGCCCGCCGCCGCCGGAAAAGACGATTGTCGCGATCAGCAGGCCTGAATATGGATTGGGCATGATCCGCGGCAAAGTCGCGAACAAGACAAAGCCAATGACAATCAGCACATGCGCGGTCTTGACAAAAGGTCTGAAACCATACCGGTCAGCTGCGCGGCTGAAAGCAAGATCGAATGTCACCTGTGTGATGAAGTTAACAAAAATCAAAAACCCCAGCTGAGCGAATGACAGTCCGTACTGCTGACGCAGAGGAATAAACAGGATAGGTGTCAGATTGATTACTGTCGCCAGGACAAAATTAGCGATTGAACAAGCAACTAGTGTTGACCGGTAGGAAAGTTTAACGGCTGCAGAAGACATATGTCAGACTCCAATAAAATATATTAGGTCAGTTTATCCAGTGAATTTCTTGAACTGGATTGATCTGACCTGCTGTTTAAGTATATCATGTAAACAGATTCTGGCAGTCTGAATTTATAAAAAATCATTGTCT
>SLMY01000246.1 GCA_007133255.1 Clostridiales bacterium | reverse complement strand
CGACAGCGGCGCCAACCGCTACCCATACACCAGAACCAACACCCACCCCGGAAGCGCACGATCTGAACCAGATGAATCTGCTGACCGGCTATAATCGTGAAAACCCGGAGCAGGAACAGCAAAGGCCACTGGCGATCATGATCAATAATGTATACAAAGCACTGCCTCAGATGGGCATCAGCGCTGCCGACCTGATAATAGAAATGCCGGTTGAATACGGGCTTACTCGTATGATGATTGTTTTTAGCCGGGTCGAAGATATCCCCGAACTTGGATCGATTCGCAGTGCCAGGCACGACTTTGTTGAGATCAGCGCCAGCCTGGACGCCATACTGCTGCATGTCGGCGGATCTCATTTCGCAAACGACCTGATCAGCAGCCAACAGCTGGGATCACTTGACTACATGCGTTACAGCCAGGCGTACTGGCGTGATTCAGCCTGGCAGCGAGACCGGGGGCAAGAACACAGCGTAAAAACTGAAGGAGAAAGAATTCTTAATGTACTGGAAAGAAACGAACAGATCCGCCTCGAAATGGAAAACCCGCGGCCACTGGCAGCATTTCACCATCCAGATGTGTTTAAACCAGTTGATGGAGATCCAGCTGCCTATATACGTGTGCCTTTCTCCCGTGACACCATTGCTGAGTTTTTCTATGATGAAGCCACCCGCCTTTACAGCAAGCATCATTTAGGCCGGCCCCATCTGGATTTAAGCACAAATGAACCGCTGACATTCACTAACCTTTTACTTTTACAGACAGATATTCCCAGAATCACACAGCAGGGACATGTTGACGCCGACCTGAACGCTGGAGACGGCTTTTATGTCAGCGGCGGTTTCGCGATGCCGATACACTGGGAAAAAGGCGATTTATACGATCCCTTCCAGTTTTTCACAACCGACGGTGAGCCGCTGGTTCTCAACTGCGGTAAATCCTATCTGGGGATCTCACCTCTCAGTTTTGATATCACGATCAGCGACGAAATAGACAACTGATTACCGGAATCTCATCAGAAATTAAACCGAGAACACGTATAAGGTAAACTAGAAACACAATAACCCGGGCAAAGAATAATAAAGAGTCTGAAATCAAAAAAGAACAGCTGCGGCAGCTAATCATTAGCTATATGGCAGCTGTTCTTTTTTGTATGTCTTCTTTTATGTTGCTTAAAGACCTAAAGATAAATCAAAAAGTCTTTATCTGTGACGCAACTTCTAACATCTGAAATCAAACCTGTCCGGCTGGTTATTGAGTGATCTTTGCTTTTATAACCGGCTGTTAAAGGTGTCAAGCCCTGCCTTTATGTCAGTCATGCATCCTTGTTCTTTGAGCAGCAGATGCAAGGCTGTCAGAAAGCTGATCACGTTTTTCTCGCGGCAGGACGAGCCCATCAGTCCAACCCGCCAGAGCTTACCTTTAAACACACCCAGACCGCCGCCGATTTCAATGCCAAAGCGATCAAGAAGCTGCTTTCTAATATCTGCATCCGTTACACCTTCTGGTATCTCAACCGTAGTCAGCTGTGGCAGGCGAATGCTCTCTTCAACCGGCAAAACCAAACCCATGGCCTGAAGACCAGCCTGCATCGCGCGGCCCAGTTTCAAATGCCGCTGATAGCAGTTTTCCAGTCCCTCTTCGCTTAAAATCAGCCGGGCCGCCTCATAAAGCGCGTAATTCATTGAAATCGGAGCTGTATGATGATAAACGCGCTCATTGCCCCAGTACCCTTGAAGCATGGTTAAATCAAGATACCAGCTTTGAACTTTCTGTTTTCTCTGGTTCAAACTGGCCAGGCCGCGCTCGTTAATCGTAACAGGTGACAGCCCGGGAGGCGCGCTGATACATTTCTGAGTGCCGCTGTAGCAGATATCGATTTTGTGCTGATCCACCTCAACAGGAACGCCGCCCAGAGAGGTCACTGCATCAACAATAAATAACGCGTCATACTGGTGCGCAGCCGCTGAGATATCAGCCAATGGCTGCCAGACACCTGTTGATGTTTCCGCCTGGACAATCGCTACCGCTTTCACAGGCGCATGCGTTTTCAGCGCTTGCTCTACCTGCTCCGTCTGAATCGCTTCACCCCAGGGCGCTTCAACTGTAATCACTTCAGCCCCGCAGCGCGACGCTACATCCGCCATACGCTGGCCGAACACACCGTTTACACAGACAATAACTTTATCACCCGGTTCAAGGCTGTTGACAAATACTGTCTCCATGCCGGCGCTTCCGGTTCCTGACATGGGCAGGGTCATATAGTTTTCTGTACCGAATAACTGGCGCAGCTGCTCCATTATGCGATTCATAATATCTAAAAAGGCAGGATCCAGGTGCCCAAGCAGCGGACTGGCCATCGCCCTTAAGACAGAAGGCGCTACATCACTCGGGCCAGGTCCCATCAGTGTTCGATCCGGTATCAGAAGTTCTTTTCTCTTTTCCATATTCAAATCCTTTCAGTATCGCCCGCACGCTAATTAACAGGCTCTTATTACACGTAAGCAAAATTATAACATAGCAAAACGGGCAGTTGCCAGCGGCCCTGAAAAATCTGGTAACTTTATCCTTCTCTT
>SLMY01000093.1 GCA_007133255.1 Clostridiales bacterium | reverse complement strand
TGATTAACTCATACTGTTTTTCATCCGCCAGAATAAAAAGACTGACAGTATTGGCCTGGCCGTGTTTGATCGCGTTCGTGATCGCTTCCCGGCAGATCTGGATCAGCTCCGGATAGTGAGCATGCGGAATCAGGCTGATATCGCCGCGCAGATCATGCTCGAGTCTGACACCGCCCGGGCTAAGGTTCTGACCTAGCTTGCTGATCAGGTTTTTAAAATTCTGAGCGGCAGGATCATCTGCTGGCGTTTTCGTTCCTGCGGCTGACCGTTCTGCCTGTGGCAGCTGACTTCTGGCCTGCTGCATCAGCTTGAGCGCCTGCTCAATCAGTGACTCATTTTTAATTTCATCGGGCTGGGCCTTGCGGATTCTTTCCAGAACCGATAACAGAATAATCAACGTGTGGCCAAGAGAGTCGTGCATTTCACGGGCAAGCCGATTCCGCACCATGATGCTTCGCAGCTCAGACGCGATTTCAACATAACGCTGCAGTTCGCTGTTGGCGATTTTCATCTGCTCATTTTGTCTGGCTAATATCTGCCGGCTTTCCTGATCCTGGTCAAGAGGGAGAAGTCGCAGAACATATCCGGATTTTTTCTGGTGCCTGCTGATAACCGGATGCACGCTTAACTCAAAAAGGCGATTACCCTGATTTGTCTCAAGCCATACTTCTTGCCTCGTAATCTGTTTGCCGCTGTCCTCAGGCCGCAGCTGCGGATCCAGTCTGCTGACCGGCATGAGCAGCTCCAGGTTGCTTGTCAGAGAAAAAATATTCGCCAGAGTCTGATTGTAATCAACAATGCGGCCGTCTGTTCGTGTGATGATCAGCGCGCTGTTGATTTCATTCAGGATGATACGGCTGGCCAGATGAGTGATGTCGAGAAAATGATTCTGAAGTGCGAGCAGCCCGAAGATCAGCAGTGATATAACCAGCAGCGACGGTGACAGATAAGAGGATAAGGTAAAGAGAGAACCAGCTGACGCTGCTGAAAAAAAGGCTGGCAGCAGGGCCCCCGTGAATAAAAGATAATGACTGAGCCTGCGATTGGTCAGGGTGCGGATAATACGGACACAGCCAAGCATTAAGCCAGTGATCGCGAAGGTGTAATTTAAAACCAGGACATGGTAGTAAATCAGGCCGGCTTGTTGATTTTGTCCATCACCCAGGGCAATGAATAATTGATGCAGCGGATTAGTAACAATCAGCAAAACGCTGATAATCCCGGGCAGCGCCAGTAAAACCGCTGTTCTAAGGGGTATTGATTTTCCTGTGTAGCAGCTGATACCAGACAGCAGCAGAAAGTAAGCGGCAGATATGAACGCGCTGTACTGCAGGCAGATCAGCAGCCAGAGAATGACCGCATCCGGCGCGCTCAGTTTCAATACCAGGGCCGTAAGCCATATGCCGCAACTGAAGCTGGTAACAAGATAATAGAGAAGAAAAGCTGATTTGCGCCCGCGCAAGAAAATCATGCAGCTGACTGCCAGAACGATAACCAGAAAGCTGATATTTAAAGAACTGAGCATCATTTTCGCGACTGTCGCTTCACCCATCAAATGCATGTAACCCTTTCACTTTGTCAATCTGTAGACCAAAGATCTGATATCTGTCAAGGCCAGACGGCATTCACGGATAATAGCATCAACCATGACCTGCATGACCTGCCTGTCATCGCTTTTTGATTCGCTGACCGCGCTTAAATTATGTGCCATCTGGTCCAGCTTCAGGCGAACTGAACGATCGATAATATCGGCGATTTCTTTCTGGGCGGCAGCGCCGGAATAGCGTTCGATCAGTTCAGTGTAGTTGGAAAGCTGGCGGTTGATGTCTTTAAGTTCATTATTCTGAGCACGCAGCTGCAAAGATAAATCGCGAATATGGGTCATATCGCTGAAAATAAGGATATAACCGATTTTTGACCCTTTTCTGTTTTTTACAGGCTGGAAGGTCCAGCTCCAGGTACGGAAGGACTGGTTTTTATCAGTTTGTTCAATTTCACCTTGGGAACGCTGATTCAGTCTGGTCAGAGCTGTCATAAGCAAACGTTCATTTTTACCGCCTTGTTCCCTGAGCGTCTGAGAAAGTTCGGAGATACTCTGGCATTCACCAAACAGATGATCACTGTGATTGCGATCAATGATCCTCCCGGTCCGGTCGAAAACCAGGACCTGATCGGGTATGGTTCGCAGCACGTTGTCAAACGATAAACCGGTTGCGTTTAGTCGATGCTTTTTGATCAGAATGATAAGAAGCGGCAAATAGAAAATAAACGCCAGGTAAGGCAGCAGCAGATAAAGAAGAAATTGAAAATGAAATGTTTGTTCGATGTAAGCCAGGCGCACTGGAGCTGTATATTGCATTAAGATAAAAAAGAGCATCAGGGCACCAGCACCACTGAGCATCTGAAAGATGAGCGGAAAGCGGGCACGCGTGAACAGCACATATAAAATGTGGATGAACAGAACCAGAACGACTGAGAAAAACAAAAGACCCAGTGAGATGAAAATCTGAATCGCGGGACTGCCGATCGCATGGATTTCCATGAGTTTTAAAAAGAGCGTCAAGATAATAACCAGGCC
>SLMY01000036.1 GCA_007133255.1 Clostridiales bacterium | reverse complement strand
TAATTGAGGTGATTTTTTTTTTTTTTTATCTGAGAAAAATAAAGATAATGATTTAAACAGTCGAGTGAGTCATGTTGACACTGACCAACAGTCACCCGAACCTGCTTCACGCAAAACCAATTCGTTAAGCCCTTTTGGCAGACTGGCGGAAGCGGTCAACCGAACATACAGTGACAGAACCAATGTTGAGCAGGAAAAACAAGAAGAAGAAATCCGCGATAGCCTGAAACAGATCGCGGTTGTTGCGTTTATTGGCCCGAGCGGAACCGGAAAAAGCACTAGGGCCATATCGATTGCCCGCAAGAATCAGATAGCCTATCTGATAGACGATGGCCTGTTGATTCATCGTCATCAGATTGTCGCAGGCGCGTCAGCAAAAAAAGCTTTTTCCCGGCTGGAATCGGTCAGGCAGGCTTTGTTTGCTGATGAGACACGTGCGGCTAATATGCGCAGGTCACTTGCGCAGCATAAACCAGCGACGCTGATGATCCTGGGTACATCAGACGCCATGCTGGAAAAAATATGCAATAATCTCTGGTTAAACCAGCCATCGATGCTGATACGGATAGAGGATGTCAGCACGGACGAAGAAATCAGACAGGCAAAAGAGATCAGGATGTCACAGGGGAAACATACCATTCCTGTGCCAAGCATGGAAATCAAGCATGAGTTTTCCGGGTATTTCGCAGATCCTATATCACGACTGCGTCGGCGCTGGGAGCGTGAACGAGGCATCGCGGCTGTCCATGTTGAACATGAGCGAACCGTAGTGCGGCCAACCTTTTCTGCTCTTGGCAGCTACTCAATATCAGATGAAGCCATGAAAATGATGATTGAGATTGGATTGCGCGGCATCAGGGGCGTTGCCGGTCTTGAGAAATTCACAGCAGATAATTCGGTTTACGGTGTGGTCCTTCAGCTTGATTTGGCTTTATATTATGGGTTTAACGCTCAGCTTGTCCTTCATGATGTTCAGCAGAAAATTAATCAGATGGTGGAAGACTATACATCAGTTAACGTCATCGCTGTTAATGTGAAGGCACGCCGGGTCATTCTTGATCATTCACAAAAGAAGTTTTACATCACCAGAGAGGACAGAGCATGAAAGAAACAATCTATACAATCCCCGTTAATGACGCTTATGAAGCAGGACATCCCTGTCCGCTTTGCACACTGCAGAACAAACTGGACAGCGATCTGGTTGAATATTATCTGGGACCGGCACTGATGGAGTCCGATGTCAGAAAGACGACAAACGAAAAAGGTTTCTGCAAGAAGCATTTGTCAGACCTTTACTGCAGTGAGGAAAACAGATTGGGCCTTGGTTTGACCTTGCACACGCATCTGGACCATTTGATCGAGGACCTGCAGCCGGGAATTGAGGCATGCAAGCCAGGCAGCAAGAAAAGCCTGTTCAAAGGCCGGGAGAAAGATTATCGTAAAAAGATAGATGAAATGGCTCAGCGGGTCAGTGAGCGCGAAAAAAGCTGTGTGATCTGTGAACGCCTTGAAAAAACAATGGATCGCTATCTGGATGTTATCTTTTATCAGTATTTTATTGATTCGTCCTTTAAGAAGCGGTTTGATGAAGGCCAGGGATATTGTTTGCCGCATTTGTCTTTTCTCATGCATGGCGCCGCGCGATATCTGAATCAGAATCAGGCAGCAGAATTTCTGACACAGCTCGCGAGTCTTGAGAAAAAATGTCTTTCGACATTGCGTGATGATGTTGAATGGTATACGTTGAAATTTGATTACAGAAACCAGGACAAAAGCTGGAAAAACAGTAAGGACGCGCTGCCCAGAGCGATCAGACGTCTTTCTGGAGACTGCTCCCAGGATCAGCGGCGTCAATAATTTTGTTCTATAGAAGGAGAGGATGTATAAGCCTATGGCAGATGAAACCAGAAGCGCAAAGCGGTTTTCAAAAGTGGTCCGGCAGGAAAAGGAGCCTGTCTTTATGCCGGATCCGATGCAGGTCCTGTCATCGGATAACAGCAGCAGCCCAACTGTTGTCCTGAAGGCAGATTATGTCGGTTCGTCAGACAATCAACTGGCTCATCAATTACTGCATGAACTGATGGCTGGGCTTTTTAACCTTGACACTGTTCCGGAGGCGATCATTTTCTATCATCAGGCAGTAAAACTTCTTCTGGAAGATTCTCCGGTCATCAGCGAACTGCAGAAACTGCAGCAGGAAGGCACTGAGCTGTTAGCTTGTGAGCTGAGTTTGAAACAGTACGCAAATGGTGAGCCTGAACTTGGGTTTACAGTATCTTTTCAAGAACTTATTCTACAGCTTGCCAAGGCAAAAAAAGTACTGTGGTTCTGATCGCTGTCAAAACCACAGTATGCCGCGATCAGATCATGGCTCAACTTTTTTGCCGCCGATATAGACTGAGTCCAGACTCCAGTCTGGCCGGCAAATCACGAAGTTAGCCCATTTCCCTGCCGTAATCGTACCAAGATCATCGTCTGCCCGGATAACAGACGCCGGATTAAAGGTCGCGGCCTGTACAGCATGCTCAGGCTTGATTCCAAATGAAATCGCCAGACGCATGCAGTCAAACAGGTTAGTTGCTGCTCCGGCTATCGTCCCGT
>SLMY01000072.1 GCA_007133255.1 Clostridiales bacterium | reverse complement strand
TAACTTTGCCATGCATCTCAATACTGACCGCGATCTGTTCCCGACGGCAGTAATTTAGAAAGACATCGTGAATTTTAAAATCTCTTGTATCTGAGCCTTGTTTAGCGCGATGCTGATGATAGTCTCTTTTTTTGTACATGATTGTATGCTCCTTATATCAATCTTGAAATGAATGCCGGCCGGCAGCTCCGTAGGTTGATATTAGCATAGTCAGACTGAAATCAGCGTTCAATGGACTTGAGCCTATATTAGCAAAGGTTTATCCTTTTTTGTCACAGCATTCAGCTGCTTTTATCGCGGCGTCCCAGCCTTGTTTCACGGTAATCGGCTATGAGCCGCGCCGCTTGATCGGGTTCCATATCATGCAGCCAGATCAGCCGATCCATACGTCTGAACCAGGTCAGCTGACGTTTGGCATACCGCCTCGATGCTTGCTTAATGGCGTCTGAACAGGTTTCCAGTGACTGAGTTCCATGCAAATAGGCGAACATTTCTTTATAACCAATTGCCTGCATGCAGGTGCTGTCTACAGGGATCTGCTGATCAATCAGCTTTTTTACTTCGTCTGCCAGTCCTTGTTCAATCATGTCATCAACCCGCTGGTTAATCCGGTCATATAAAATCTGCCGGTCATGGGTCAGACAATAGCTGATAAAGACAAAGGGGGGGCCTTGTTCTCTTGACCGGCGAATATGCTCACTTTTATTGAGACCTGTCTGAATATACAGTTCCAGCGCTCTGACAATCCTTTTCTGGTCTGACGGGGCAATTTTAACAGCTGCTTCGGGATCAACCTGATGCAGCGCCTGCCACAAAGCTGACAGCCCTTCCGACTCAGCTCTCTGATACAGCTGATCTCTCAGCGTCAGATCGACCGGCACCTGTGTGAACTGCAGCCCCTTGGTTAATGCGCTCAAGTACTGACCCGTACCGCCGCAGACCACCGGGACTCTGCCTTTAGACTGTATGTTCCGAATCAGGCTGACAGCTCTTTCCTGATACGCGGCCACACTGAAGCTGGTGCCGGGACGGCAAATGTTAATCAGGTGGTGCGGTACTTTGCCTTGTTCCTCTTCAGTCGCTTTAGCCAAGCCGATGTCCATACCACAGTATATTTGCATTGAATCGGCACTGATAATCTCACCTTTTATTTTTCTGCACAGCTGAATCGCGGCGCTGGTTTTTCCGCTCGCGGTCGGACCGGTTATCACGATCACCTCGCTCGCGGCAGGCCTATGGTTTGGCATACTATTCTTGTTTGGCATGATTCATCCTTAATTTATATTTCTTGTTTTTTATTCTCATCTTCTTAATCGTTGCTATTTATTTCATGCAGCAGATGCTGCTTGTGTCGTCTATTCGTGTTCTTGACGCTGCTAATGTCACCTATTTGGTGTTCTTGATGTGGTTTGGTCACACAGCCGTGTTTCGTCTCATCTGCGGCTCAATTCCAAGACCTACCCAGTATAAGCCGAAATTGTGAATAGATTTAGATGACACGTTTAAATTTTTTCTCTAGTTCATAGCGGCTAAGCCGGATCATAACCGGACGCCCATGCGGACACTGATACGGGTTTTCCAGTTTTAACAAATCGTCAAGCAGACGTGTTACCTCTGCCGGCTTTAGAGAGTCATGTGCCTTGACAGCGGCTTTGCAGGCCATTGAGTAGTACAAATCAGTGATTTGCTCATCCGATGAGACATCATCGTTGATCAGCGCGTCAAGTGCCATACGAAAAGCCTGTTCTGTTTTAAGCTGCTTTAGTTCACCATCAGGTTGACTGCGAATCAAAACGGATGTGGTACCAAAGGGTTCAAACTCAAATCCCAGCTGTGTCATTTGTTTGTTGTTTTGCTGCAAAGCCTGCATCTCACGTGAAGAAACAGAAACAGTCAGCGGCACCAGCAGGTTTTGAGCCGACTCGGCCTGGCCTTGTTCCCGACGCTTTTTCTGCCTGGCCACCAGTGCCTCGAAAAGTATTTTTTCATGTGCCGCGTGCTGATCCAGCAGAAGCATTTCATCTTCGTACTCAAAAAGCAGATAAGTTTGAAACAGCTGGCCAATCAGCCGTGCCTGCCGCAATGCGTCCACTCTCAGCACGGTCGGTTTATGGGCGTTCATGTCCCGTTGATGCCGGTCATTCAAACTGGATGACTCTGATCTTGGCTCTGCTTCGGGGTCTGACCCGGTCTCGCCCAGCCTTACAGCCGCCTGGTCTTGCTGATCAGGACCTGCCTGATCATATGCCACATGCTCGCCCGAGGGCGCGTCGGCCTGATCATGAGCAGCCAGATGTCTATCAGCCGCTTCATCTGCCTGATCAGTACCTTGTCCGCCAGCGGTCTTTTCTGCCCGACCTGTCTGATCCATGCCAGACTGGCCAGACCGGCTCAATTGATCCTCAAACGCGACCTGCCGTGGTTTTGCCTGAATCGACTGCTGGTCATCTGGCTGAGCTTTACTTTGGTTATGTTGTGACCGGCTGGCAGTCTCACCATTATCGTGTTGTTGACCGGCTGTCTGCTTCTTATCGTCCTCAGCCTGGGATTCATCCTCTTTAAATAAGCCGGCATGTTCTGTCAGCGCCTGCTTGATACCATG
>SLMY01000201.1 GCA_007133255.1 Clostridiales bacterium | reverse complement strand
GCGCTGTGCTGCCAAGCCCCGCGCATTCTATCGACAGGTCAATCTGTGTAAATCCATTCTCCGCGAGTACCTTGCCCGGGTTATGCGTGGCAGGGTCAATACATAAATCCGCGCCAAGCTGTCGAGCCAGTTTCCTTTTTCCCGGCTGCGGTTCTATCAGCGCTACCGGCGCGGCACCCTGCAAACGGACCAGCTGCAGCATAATCAGGCCAATCGTACCGCCGCCGATAATCAGGATCTGGCGACCGCTTTGAAGATGGGTCAGGTCAAGGCCGTGCAGGCAGCAGGCAACCGGTTCGGCAAACGCGGCCACTGTAAAATTCATCTGGTCTGGTAATTGATAGGCCTGTTTGGCTCTGCAGGTACAGTAATGAGCGAACCCGCCGTTAACAGTTGTCCCGATTCCGGTCATGTTCTCACAAAAATGAGCTTTGCCGCCGCGACAGGGCCCGCAGGCGCCGCAGCTGTCATTTGGGTCGATCGCCACGCGGTCACCTACTGCCATATCAGTCACATCAGATCCGGTTGCGACAATCGTTCCGGAAAATTCATGACCCAGCACTGTACCAGCCGGTGATTCAGCGGAACCTTTATCTCCCTGGTAAATATGAATATCTGTACCACATAAACCGCAAGCGGCGACCTGAACCAGAATTTCATCTGCCTCCGGTAATCTGACCGGCTGCTGTCTGAGCACAAGTTGCCGCGACCCTTCAAAAACAGCCGCAAGCATCGATGTATTGATCATAGGGTGATACCTCATTCATTCTTTCTTTACCAGTTCATGGCTGATTAACTCCAATAATGAGTCATCAGCTGACTGGGTGAAGTGTTGATTCTTAATCTTGTTTTCTATTATATCTTCTCATTTTATTATACATGATTTACATGGTGAAATCTTTTGCCTGATCAATTTGTCAGTTCATTTCCGCTGTTCTCATTTTCCAGTTCATCATCCTCAGTCAGCAGGAAAGGTTCAGGCGCGGCCGGCAGCGCGACAAGACTCTGAAGCCGTTCAGGATAGTCGGTAATAATCCCATCAATATCAAACTGCAAAAGATTTCTCATATTCTCTTCATCATTGACTGTCCACACCCACACCTGCCGGTCATCGCGCCTGGCCATTCTGATAAAGTCCTCAGTAGTCATGTTTTTATTGATCGCGTAAAAATCAACATCCAGCGCTGAAAGATTACCAACAGCCCATGACAAAACCTGGCCTACCCGGATCGTCTCATTTCTTTGTCTGACGGCCTGAATAACAGCCGCGTTAAAAGACTGCACATAGCACGATTCCTCAAGTTCATATCTCTCAATGGTTTCAACGACAGTTTCTGCCATTTCTTCCCAGCGGCCGTCTGGTTTTAAGTCCAGCAGCAACTGGCTGTGCTGAGGTTCATATTCCTGGATCAGTTCTATAGCCTGATCCAGTGAAGCGATTGTCTCACCCGCGAAGGCCGGGTCATAAAATGAACCTATATCAATCTGACTTAATTCCTCAAAAGTCAGGTCCGCGACCCTTTCAGGTCTGCCGGCCAGGCGGCGCAGCGTCTGGTCATGGTGCAGAACCAGAACCCCGTCAGATGACAGCACCAGATCAATCTCAATCAGGTCAACTGACTTCTCCAAGGCAGAACGTATGCTGCTCAGTGAATTTTCAGGCGCGCTGCCCATATCACCACGATGACTGATCACCAGCACGTTCCAGCGCAGATAACTGGCCTGCTGGTAAAGACTTAAATTAAGAATAAAGGTCAGAACCAGGCAAGCGGTTAATATTAGGTGTTTAATCAGGCGTTTACGCTTCAGCTTGTCCCCGATTATCTTCTCGAGCTTTCCAATTGATTTGTTCTGATGAATTTTGAACTGGCTGTCATCCGGCAGATCTGGCAGTTGATACCTGTAAAAGAGCCGTGTCAGAAAGATCATGTTAATGGGAATCAGCAGCATAACAGTCAGAAAAGTCAGATAACTTGTGACCAGCATCATGATGTTCTCTAAACGCGCGACGCTGAAGCGAAGGCCAATCAGTCCGGGAAGCCGGTTCATCTGGGTGAAAATCAGGAAGGCCAGAAACCCTGTTACCAGATTAAAGAGCAGCAAAGAGAAGACCGTACTCAAAACACGTTTTTTAGTCATCTTGAAACTATGCTTGATTGCCTTGTGCATAGGCTGATTCGACAGGATAATAAAATGAAGGCTGAAGATGGCGCGCAGCACCAGATAAAGTATAACCGCGACCAGAGCGGCATATAAACCCATCCAGAGTCTTGACCTGAAGATCTGGCTGCGCAGGAAAATCGGCCAGTTTATTTGTCCGAACAAAGACTCAAAAAACGGATTATCCACAAAAGGAGAAAACAGAGCCATTAGAAAAAGCAGCTGCAAAGATCCCAGGCCAAGTATGCGCGGGATGCGGCGAAGCGCTGTTGAAAACGCATCAGCCAGCAAAACCCGCCGCTTATGGTAGGCTTCGCGGGCAATAACCAGTATAACCGCGAATTCGATGAAAAAGACAAGAACAATCAGCATCAGGATGATTAGAAAAAATAGCAAGGTGCGCCAGTCGAGTACCAGCCGCAGCAGTTCGCTGTTGACCAGGTAGCCGCTGCCGAATACGCGCAG
>SLMY01000163.1 GCA_007133255.1 Clostridiales bacterium | reverse complement strand
TTCCGAATCCGTACCCGGTACCCATTAAGAAGAAAGTCTTTTAACAACTTGAAGAGGCCTTTGCAGCAGCGATTCTCAGCTGGTGCAAAGAAGTATTTCTGAAATAGTACCGGGTACCAATATGGCAATGTGCTGGTGTTGTTTTGAAGCAGCGGCTTGCATCTTTCATGTTGAGATGATCGGGCATCCATTGTATAATGATCAAAATTGAATATGATTAGCGATGATAAGAAATAGTAGGCATTTCCGATGTTTCAGAGAGAAGGCGGTGGGTGTGAGCCTTTGCGGATGGAAGGCCCAACCCGTCTTTGAGCTGTATCGCGATATTGTAAGCGATACCGTCATCTCACGTTATAGAGAATCATATAAGTGTTTTTTTATATGATAAAGTGCGGATTTTTCCGAATTTAGGTGGTACCACGGACCTTGTTGTTCGCCCTAAGCAGTTTTACAAGCTGCTTGGGGTTTTTTTATAGCCTTTGACAATCTAATGTTTTGTTTATATGTTAGATGGCCCGCCGGACTGTACGGCTATCTAACTGACTGGCTGAACAGACAACCGGATTATCTGCCGTACTGTCTAACTGAATGCCTGAATAAGAAGTAGTCTGCAGACTGTGATTTACACCGTTTTGATAGCTTGATTACTAAAAAGGAGCGAATGAAGTATGAAACTTGGAAATCTAGTCGGAGAACGTTTTAAAGAAAGGCCGTCTGACTGTGTTATCGACAGCCACGCGCTGATGGTCAGAGGAGCTTATATCAAATTCGTGGCCAGCGGCATCTATTCTTCGTTCGCGCCCTTAAAGCGGATTTTTCATAAAATTGAAGCCATTGTCAGGGAAGAGATGGATAAAATTGACGGACAGGAAGTATCTTTACCCGTCGTCTTGCCCGCCAGTCTCTGGGAAGCGTCCGGAAGGTGTGCGTCAGTTGGTCAGGAGCTTGTCCGTTTTGCTGATAGAAATAAAGCGCCTTACCTTCTGGGCATGACGCATGAAGAGGCAGCGGTTCAGCTTGTGCGCGAGTCCGCTCTAAGCTATACAGCTTATCCGTTTATGATCTACCAGATACAGACTAAATTTCGTGATGAAGCAAGACCGAGAGCAGGTCTGATCAGGGTTCGCGAATTTACTATGAAAGATGCCTATTCATTTCATACGTCACAAAAAGACCTGGATAGGTTTTATGGAAAATGTTATCAGGCTTATCAAAAAATTTATGAAAGAGTAGGTTTGCCTGAAGTGATCGCGGTGGCTTCCGGCGCGGGTATCATGGGTGGTGATATCTCACATGAATTTATGCTTTTATCGGCCGCAGGTGAGGACTCAATTGTAATATGTCAGTCCTGTCAGTATAAGGCGAATATGGAAGTGGCTGAAAATATAGTGGAGAATCAAAAGGATGAGCTTTCATATCCGCTGACGCAAGTTTATACTCCGGATGTTCAGACAATCGACGATCTTTGCTCTTTTTTTGAGACAACACCGGATAGATTATGCAAAGCGGTTGCATATCGGAAAGAATCTGACCAGGGTATTGTGGTTTTGCTTTTGCGCGGCGATTATGAAGTGAACGAGGCAAAGCTTAAAAGTAAACTCGGCTGCGAGATCAGGCCTGCCGAAATAGATGATAAAAGCGGCCTGGCCGCGGGATATATAGGTCCGTACCAGTTAAACGCATCCAGTGATGTGTTCTTCGACCGGTCTCTGGAAAATACATGTAATCTTATTTGCGGCGCGAATAAGGCCAATTATCATTATTCTGGTCTGGATATAAGTCGTGATATAGGTGATATTGGATATATTGATGTCGCGAAAGCTGTAGACGGAGGAATATGCCCGGGCTGCGGCAGCCACTTGCTTTCGGTCAGCCGCGGCATTGAGTTGGGTAATATATTCCAGCTTGGCACAAAATACACAAGGTCAATGGGGATGACGTATCTTGACGAAAACGGTCAGCAGCAATATCCGATTATGGGCTGCTATGGAATAGGCATTGGCAGATTAGCGGCCTGTATATGTGAAGCCCGCCATGACGCGTTTGGTCCGATATGGCCGATGGCGATCGCGCCGTGGCAAGTACATCTATGCGCGGTTCGGGCAGATAACATCGAAGTAAAAACTCTGGCGGACCGCATTTACAGTGAGTTGACAAATCGCAGCATCGAAGTGATCTACGACGACAGAAAAGTCAGTGCCGGCGTGATGTTTTCTGACGCAGATCTACTGGGTGTGCCGCTTCGCGTTATTATCAGTCCGAGAAACATAAAAGAAAACAAATGTGAGGTTGTCAGCAGGGATAAAACTCTATCTTTGAAAATTGATATGGATCAGTGTGTTGAAACGGTGATAGGCTATGTAAGGAATGGTAAATGAACAATCAACGGTACGTACCCGGCAACGGTACGTACTCGGTACCCATTCGGAAGAAAGTCTTTTAACAACTAGAAGAGGCCTTTGCAGCAGCGATTCTCAGCTGGTGCAAAGGCCTCTTTCCGAAACAATACCGGGTACCGATCAGTCGATTGTCAGCTTCAGGCAGATTGGTTCGTCAGTATTTAGGTTGAGACCTGTTTCAATCACAAGCCCTTCTGGTGTCTGTGACCAGCTGATGTTTTGGTCAAATCCCAGCAGGC
>SLMY01000153.1 GCA_007133255.1 Clostridiales bacterium | reverse complement strand
GATTTCAGTGAGACCCTCCAGGTGGTAAAAAGAGCCCGCCATGAAGGCCAGGGCATTTTATCGGGCATGTGGTCTCCTTTTTTTCACAACGCGGCTGACTTTTTCGGTATGGACAATTATTTTGTTAAAATGTATACCGATCCGCAGATAGTGGATGCTGTTACGGAACAGATTGTATCTTTTTATCTTGAAGCTAATGAAAAGCTGTTCAGCTTAATCAGCCAGGATATTGACGCGATCTTCTTTGGCAACGATTTTGGCAGCCAGCTTGATCTGCTCGTATCCCCGGAGCTCTTTGAACGGTTTGTGCTCCCTTATTTTGTCAGGTTCACGCGGCAGGCGCAAAAGCATGGATTAAAAGTTGTGCTGCATTCCTGCGGCGCTATTGACAGAGCGATTCCCTATTTGATCGACGCTGGGGTTGACGCGCTGCATCCGATTCAGGCTTTAGCCAGAAATATGAGCGCCGATGAGCTGGCTCGCAAGTATAACGGCGATATCACCTTTATCGGCGGTGTTGACACCCAGCAGCTGCTGCCTTTCGGAACACCGCAGCAGGTTCGTGATGAGGTGCATAGATTGCGCGATTTGTTTGGGCCTAATTTTATTGTTTCCCCCAGCCACGAAGCGCTGCTGCCGAATGTTTCTCCCGAAAACCTTGAGGCGATGGCTGAAGCTGCTTTCGACTAGTCCGCCTGAAATCGCCCCGATCAGAACAAATAAAATCGCTGAGTTTATGCCTGCTCTTCGGCATCCAGCATTCTGATCTTTAGTATTTTCTGTTCTTCAACCGGACGGTCGTTCGCGCCTGTCCGGCATGAAGCGATTTTGTCCACTACATCAAGCCCTTCCACCACACGGCCAAACGCGGCATACTGCCCGTCAAGGTGCGGTGAATCGGCATGCATAATAAAAAACTGTGAGCCTGCGGAGTCTGGCATAGCTGAGCGGGCCATTGATAAAACCCCGCGTGCGTGCTTCAGATCGTTTGCCACGCCGTTGGCCTTAAACTCACCTTTTATCTGATAACCCGGCCCGCCCATGCCGGTTCCCTGCGGGCAGCCGCCCTGAATCATAAAACCGGGAATAACGCGGTGAAAGATCAGGCCATCATAAAATTTCTGATTGACCAGTTTCATAAAATTCTCAACGGTTACCGGCGCTTTTTCAGTGTCAAGCTCGATTGTCATCTGGCTTTGATCTGCCATTGTGATTACTGCTTTTTCTTTCATGTGTATACCTCTCATTCAATGATAAAAATAATCTATTGATCTCGTTTAAATTAGCGACTTGTTTTGATGCAGCATGGCATCTTTGATTTCCCACAGTTCCTGCGACAGATCCACGTAGTAGTCCTGCGGATTCTCAAAACGTCTGACAGACTCCCACAGCGAATCTGTTTCAGTTTGACAATAGCGCCTGATGTCATCAATCGACTGCCTGCGATAGACAAGTTTACCGCCGACAAAAATGGGTTCCAGAAGCCGTCTGACTCTAAAATGCGTCAGTGTCTTTCTTTTCCAGGTATGAAGCGGGTCAAAGATCTCATAGGGCTTGGTCTCATCGATTTCCTCACCCGTCAATGTGATCAGGTCAGCGATCGCTTTGCCTGTCGCTTGATCATAGAAGCGCCAGACATCTTTATTGCATGGATTTGTTATTTTCCCCGGATTTTCAGAAAACTTCATTTTCGGTATAACTTGTCCATCTTTTTCAATAGCTGAAAGTTTATAAACACCGCCGAAAACCGGTTCGGCTCTTGAAGTGATCAGCCTTTCACCAACACCAAAGGAATCTATTGCCGCGCCTTGAAGAATCAGATCACGAATCAGGTATTCATCCAGCGCGTTGCTGGCGGTTATCTTAACTTCCGGCAGGCCGGCCTTATCCAGCATTGATCTGGCAGCACAGGAAAGATAGGTCAGGTCACCGCTGTCGATTCGAATACCCTTCAATTTTTTCCCCATTGGTTCCAGCACTTCTTTAGCGACTCTGATCGCGTTAGGAACACCTGAAGTTAATACGTTATAAGTATCAACCAGCAGGACAGTACTGTCCGGGAAAGACCTGGCATAGGCAGAAAACGCTTCAAACTCTTCATCAAACGCCTGAACCCAGCTATGTGCCATTGTACCTAGAACCGGTATGCCAAAATGCTGGCCGCAGATTGTGCACGATGTTCCGGCAGCGCCGGCTATGTAGGCAGCCCTGGCTCCAAGCACCGCCGCGTCATAACCCTGCGCCCTCCGGGAGCCAAACTCAAGAACAGGTCTGCCGCGAGCAGACCGGACAATCCGTGAGGTTTTCGTCGCGATCAGGCTTTGATGATTGATCGTTACCAGAAGCATTGTCTCAATCATCTGAGCTTGTATAATGGGACCTCTCACTTTGACAATAGGTTCATGTGGGAAAATAGGTGTACCTTCAGCGATCGCCCATACATCACATGAAAATTTAAAATGCCGCAGATAGTCAATAAAACGGTCATCAAAATGATGAACTGAAACCAAATACTCCAGATCATCCTCTGTGAATTTCAACGTTTTCAGATAATCGATCATCTGTTCAAGGCCTGCTATAATCGCATAACCGCCCCCTTCGGGTACACTGCGAAAAAACAAATCGAAATAGGCAAGCCGTTCAGCCTGGTCATGGTCAAGATAACCTTTTGACATGGTCAACTCATAAAAGTCAGTCAGCATGGTTAAATTGGTCCGTTCACTCCATCTTGTACCAATCATAAGTCCCTCCTCTTGAAGGCGTTATATCTGGATTTGCAGCGGCGGGTCATAGTAAACCGCTTCCAGACAAAGCCCGGCAGCCGGCATTGTTTTACCTGCTTTTGTACGATCCTTGTCTTTGATGATCTGTGGAAGATCTTCTGCCATTAATTTTCCTTGGGCGACTGCCACAAGTGTACCGGCCAGAATCCTTACCATATGGTAAAGAAAGCCCGATCCCATAATGACCAGTCGCAGTTTCGCGCCATTTTCTTCTATTTTGATATTATCAATCCGTCTGATCGATGATTTCTCATAGCCGTTCTGATCTTTAAAGGCGGCGAAGTCTTTTTCGCCAATAAAATAAGGTATAGCTGCCTTAAGCGCTTCACGATCCAGTGGTCCCGGCACATGTGCCATATAGGGCTGCCCGATAGCCGGACGAACCGGATGATTCCATATTGTGTACGAATAGCATTTGGCAACTGCGTCAAAACGAGCATGAAATTGATCAGACACCGGAACCACGCGTCTGACAACCAGATCGGACGGCAGACTGCTGTTGACAGCCAGATGCATTTTTTCAGCTGGAACTGACGTTACAGCTGTAAAATGACTGATATGATTTCTGGCATGTACACCGGCATCTGTTCTGCTGCAGCCATAAATCTGCAGATTCTGGTCGCTTGTCAGTTCGCGCAGCGCTGTCTGCAATATGCCCTGGACCGTTCGCTGCCCTGGCTGTATCTGCCAGCCACAGAAGCGGCTGCCATCATACTCAGTGCAGATCGCGACTGTTTGCCTGTGCTGTCTCACCCTGGTATACCGTCTTTCAGGCAATCCATGCCCATCATCGCCGCACCGACAATACCTGCGTCATTACCCATCTGGGCCAGTTCTATACGAGGCACCGCGACACCCTCTCCCAGATAAGCCCTTGATATCGCTTTTTCTTTGACCGGCAGCAGCAGCGCGTCACCTTCATTACAGACGCCGCCGCCAATCAAAATGATTTCCGGCATAAACGCGTTGATAATATTAGCTAAACCTTCGGCCAGCATCTCGATATAAAAATCAACAACCCCGGTTGCCGCCGCGTCACCTTCGCGCATACCAATAAAAGCCGTTTTGCCATCAGCCTCGCCGCCGTTTTCAGCTATCAGCCTGTTCAGGACTGAGTCTGGGTTTTCCAGTGCTGCCTGGTGCGTCTCACGAATGAGGCCCGTCGCGGCCGAATAAACTTCGAAACATCCTTTTCTGCCGCATGTGCAGGTAACACCGCCGCTTTGAACAACAACGTGGCCCAGCTCACAGCCGGCATTATTAAAACCATTGTAGATCCTTTTATTGATCACAACACCGCCGCCAAGACCTGTACCAATCGTGATCGTCACCGAATGGCTGGTTCCCCTCGCGCCGCCGGCAACACTTTCAGCCAATGCCGCGACATTGGCGTCATTATCAATATAGACCGGCAAATCAATAACCTGGCGGATAATTTCGCGAAGCGGCAGTTGATGAAAGGGAAGATTATTGGCATAAATCAGAACACCGTTTTCATTATCGGGCGTACCAGGCGAACCGATACCAATGGCCTCAATATCAGATGGTGTCAGGCCTTCGTCGGTCATTACCTTCTGCGCCAGCAGACCCATATCTTTGGCGATATCAATCTGATCCCGGTCAGCATGTGTCTTGACACTTGCTTTTCTGATTATGTTCCCGTCCTGGTCAACGATACCTGCTTTGATGTTTGTCCCGCCCAGATCAATCCCTATGAAGTATTGCATTGATAGTTCCTCCTGAATCATATAATGACCATGTGTTTTTTGTTCTTAGACCGTTAGCTAAAGTCCATTATAACTTAGCACTTTGAAATTCATCAAGCAATCATCTTGCTTCAGTCAGCAGCCGTGTTCATTCTGCCATTCTGTATAGCACCCTCAAAACACGGTCGTTTTTACGGTGTTCAGCCAATCGCGTAACTGGCCAGCAGGACAAGAACGACAAGTGCTGCCATAACTGCGCCAAACCAGATATCACGTTGCTGATAGGCCATAACTTTAAGTCTTGTTCTGCCCTCTCCACCTCTATAGCAGCGGGCTTCCATCGCTACCGCGAGATCCTCGGCACGTTTAAACGCGCTGACAAAAAGCGGTATCAGGACCGAAACAAGTCCGCGGGCCTTTGTTATGAGCCCGCCGGTATCATAATCAGCGCCTCTTGATGACTGCGCCTTCATAATTTTATCAGTTTCCTCGAGCAGGGTTGGTACAAACCGCAGCGCGATGGACATCATCATGGCCATTTCATGCGCCGGAAAACCAATACGGCGAAGCGGGTTAAGCAGACTTTCCATCGCGTCGGCTACATGAATCGGAGTCGTTGTCAAAGTCAGAAACAGTGTGGTATTCAGTATCAGCAAAGCCAGGCGAGACGCCATACGCAAGGCTGTCAGCAACCCTTGATCGCTGACCGTCAATGGACCTATTTCAAGCAATGGATCCCCGGTAACTGTGAACAAATTAATCGTGAAGGCGAAAACAAGAATAAAGATCATTGGTTTTAGTCCGCTCAACACCGTTTTGAACGGTACCTTGGAAAGGCCGACAAACACAAATGTAATGAACGCCAATATCAGCATGGTCCAAAGTGATTGAGACATGAAGATGAGAAACATCATCGCGATCGCGGACAATATTTTGCTGCGAGGATCAAGCTGATGCAGCAGTGATTCGGCCGGGTAAAATCGTCCAAGTGAAATATTACCGAGCATGCTCGTCACCTGCTTTCATCTGGTCTGCCAACTCCCGGCAGTCTTTCGTCTGACTTGCTTTCTCCCTGCCTGCGGTTTTCTGGTCATCTTTCTCCTGATTTTCCGTCTTCTGGTCAGCGGTTTGCGCACAGTACGCTCTGATCAGCTCTATAGCTGCCTGTTCAGGTGTATAGGCATATTCACTGATAGATGATATTTGCGTCTTCATCATTCTCATGAAGGCCACTGGCCGGGGAAGAGATAAACCGGCCGCTTTAAGGGCTGTGTCATCATTGAAGATCTGATCGAGTGTGCCATATGCATGAACACGACCTTCATTGAGCACCAGGACCCTGTCAGCCATTCGGGCTATATCGTCCATGCTATGTGAAACTAAAATCACAGTCACGCCCATTTCTCTTAGTTTAGCCGCGTAGCCAAGCAATTCGTCACGCCCGGCAGGATCAAGTCCGGCAGCTGGTTCATCCATAATCAGCACGTCGGGCTCCATCGCTAAAACACCGGCAATGGCAGCTCTTCGTTTCTGTCCGCCGGACAACTCAAACGGCGACCTCTCAAGCATGTCCTCCGATAAACTGACAATCCTGGCAGCTTTCAAAACACGCTGTTCAACCTGGTTCATATCGAGGCCCAGTCTTTTGGGCCCGAAGGCAATGTCCTGAAAAACGGTTTCTTCAAAAAGCTGATGTTCAGGATACTGAAAGACAAGCCCCACATGCTGCCTGATTTTACGAATGTCATGATTATTCGAAGCATCCAGATTAAGGACTTCAACTCGTCCTGTCTGAGTGCGAAGCAGGCCGTTCAGATGCTGAATTAAAGTAGATTTTCCAGAACCACTATGGCCAATCACACCCAGCAGCTCGCCGCGAAAGACTTTGAAACTGACATCATGCAGCGCATCGGTAGATAAAACAGTCCCCGGGGTATAGGTGTAGGTCAGACCATCCACTTCAACAATCGCTTCCGGGTTTTTCGGCTTTTTTTCAGCCGCCTGTTGTTGATGTTCAGTCAGATGAAGCGGTATTTTTTCTTCTTTGCTGCCGTCGGCAGCGCTGCCACTGGGCTCTGGCTGGTTCGGACTGCCATCTTGTACCAGACCCGGCTTATTAAAAACAGATTGATCCGAAAGCAGATGAATGTTTCCAGCAGCTTCTGACTGGTCAAGCAGCCGGACAGCTGCGTGACAAGCTTTGCTCCAGTCCGCGGTTTCCTGAGGCATCAACGGCAGATCCAGCATGCTGGATAACTGATAGAGTATGTCACAGTGTACGGGAACATCCAGGCCTAGTGATTTAACCGTTTCAACTTGGTCAAACACTTCCGCTGGTTTACCCGACAGGATAATTTTGCCTTCAGACATCACATAAACGAAATCCGCCAGTAAAGCTTCCTCCATATTATGAGTAATATTGATAACTGTCAGATGTTCATCTTTGATCAACTTATGAACCAGTTTCATCAGCTCATCAGAACTATATGGATCCAGCATGGATGTGGCTTCATCAAGAATAAGACAAGCTGGCCGCATGGCCAGAATGCCGGCGATCGCCAGTTTTTGCTTTTGACCGCCAGAAAGAAAGTGCGGCGGTTTTTGGGCCATATCACTAAGTCCGACATAAGCAAGCGCTTCATCTACTGCCTTACGTATCTTTGGCTGGGCAAAGCCAAGATTCTCAGGTCCGAACGCTACGTCTTCTTCAACGGTTGTGCCAATAATCTGATTGTCGGGATTCTGAAACACCATACCGCATCTGCGTCTGATCTCCCATATATTTTCTTCCAGGTTTGTCAGCAGCCCATCTACGAGGACTGATCCTTCATCCGGCTGCTCCAGCGCGTTGATCAGACGGGCAAGTGTTGATTTACCTGAACCATTGCGACCCAGAATGGCGACATGCTGGCCCTTCTGAATAGACAGACTAACGTGATCAACTGCTATCAGCGGCTGAGCGTTCTCTTGATGGTACGTAAAACTAACTGAGTCTAGTTCAATAAAAGGCTTCATATATTTTGTATGTCCTATCCCGAATTGATTTGGCGACGCGCGGGCGAAGCCGCGCGAATCACGATTCCAGCCAAGCATCCAAGCTTACTCATATTATACGATACGCAGGGGCAAGATTTGAATAAAAAACGGGAACAGGCATAACCTGTCCCCGTATTGAACGGATGATTCAATGGATTACGCTTCATGAGCATTTTTGAATTGGTTTAAACCAGTTCAAGAATCGCCATTTCAGCAGCATCACCGCGCCTAGCGCCAAGTTTTATAATACGGGTATAGCCGCCTTCACGGCCTTCGTATTTTGGAGCTACCTCATTAAAAAGATAATCTACAGGATTAACTGGATTGCCCTCTTCATCTTTTCCTTTATTGAGCCATTTGATCAACTGCCGGCGGGCAGCCAGTCTCGAAGGATCATCGACTTTAACAATGTCTGTCTTAATCTCACGTGAGACAACATCATATTTGCTGCCATTTTTCGATGTCGCGGACTTCAATATTTTACGGCCCTTCTCATCTTTCTTCGCATATGATATTTCTTTTTCACGTGTTGTGAAATTATCTTTTTCACGAATCGCCAAAGCAATCAGGCTATCCGCGATACTCTTAACTTCTTTCGCCCTGGACTCGGTTGTTTCTATCCTGCCGTTGACGATAAGAGCTGTTGTAAGCCCCCTGAGCATGGACAACCGCACATCAGAGGCACGTCCAAGTTTTCTCTGTGCAGGCATAAATGGTTCCTCCTATCTGATCAGCCTGTCGACAATTATTCTTCGATTGTCGCCAGTGACAGGCCAAGTTCATCTAATTTCTGTATAACCTCTTCAAGTGATTTCTTGCCGAGGTTGCGTACTTTCATCATATCTTCTTCTGTTCTCGCGACCAGATCATCAATGGTATTGATACCAGCCCGCTTCAGGCAATTATAGGTGCGAACTGAAAAATCGAGATCTTCAATAACCGTATCGAGGACATGATTTTTCTTGTTCTCGCTTTCAACATCTTTAAAGCTGGGGCTTGTTGTTGTCTCATTAAGCGCCATAAATAAATTCAGATGCTCAGACAAGATACCCGCGCCAACACTTAAAGCTTCAGAAACATCAATAGTAGCATCGGTCCACACTTCCAGCGTCAGCTTATCAAAGTCAGTGAACTGCCCGACACGTGTATTCTCAACTGAGAAATTCACTTTATTAACCGGTGTAAAAATTGAATCGATCGGGATCACACCAATTGGCTGATTAGACCATTTATTACGATCGGCAGTATTATAACCGCGGCCTTTGTTTAGTGTCAGTTCCATGAAAAGACGCCCATCACCATTCAGCTCGGCAATCTTATGGTCCGGATTCATAATCTCAACTTCTTCATCCCTAACGATATCTCCAGCTGAAATAACACCCATCCGGCCTTCCTCGGTACTGATATAAACAGTTTTTGGTCCGTCAACATTGAGTTTCGCACGAATTCCTTTTACATTGAGGATGATCTCAGTCATGTCCTCGATGACACCCTTTATTGTTGAAAACTCGTGGAAAACACCATCGACTCGGATAGCGGTTACAGCCGCACCAGGAAGCGAAGACAACAGAACGCGTCTGAGAGAATTGCCCAGTGTGATACCATAGCCTCTTTCCAGAGGTTCTATGGAGAATTTCCCATATGACCCATCATCTGACTGTTCAAGGCATTCAATCATCGGCTTGTTGATTTCGATCATTTTTTTCCTCCTTCATGTGCCCACAAGCAAGTAAAATGCAGCTTAGCCATTACTTGGAGTAAAGCTCGACGATCAGCGTCTCGTTCACTTCAATATCAACATCTTCGCGGCCGGGAGTCTGTACAACAGATCCCTTCAGCGCTTCAGGATCAAACGTAAGCCATGCCGGCAAATTGCGTTTTTCCAGTTCCTGGAACTTTAAAGATTTACGCGACGATTCACGAACTTCTATCTGGTCACCTGATTTTAATGTAGCAGACGGTATATCCATTTTGTGTCCGTTGACAGTAAAATGTCCGTGTGTTACCAGCTGTCTTGCTTCTGAACGTGATCCGGCAAATCCCATACGATAAACAATGTTATCCATTCTCATTTCAAGCAATTGGAGCAGGTTCTCACCTGTTTTACCCCGCATATGCTCGGCTCTTTCGAATGTCTTGCGGAACTGTTTTTCCAGAACACCATAAAAGCGTTTTGTTTTTTGTTTTTCACGCAGCTGGGTTCCGTATTCTGAAACCTTTTTGCGTCCTTGACCATGCTGACCAGGAGCAAAACTTCTTCTGGCGATGGCACATTTCCCTGTATAGCAACGCTGGCCTTTGAGAAAAAGTTTTTCTCCTTCTCTGCGGCAAAGGCGACAGGATGCTTCTGTATATCTAGCCATTCTTTACACCTCCTGAATCAGACTCTTCTTCTCTTAGGCGGCCTGCAGCCATTATGCGGAATAGGTGTGACATCTTTGATCATGGTTACATCAAGTCCAGCGGACTGAAGTGAACGGATCGCGGATTCACGTCCGGAGCCAGGCCCTTTTACATAAACCTCAACAGATCGCATACCGTGATCTATAGCAGATTTAGCAGCTGACTCCGCAGCCATTTGAGCGGCAAAAGGTGTTCCTTTTCTTGAGCCGCGCATACCCGTGCCACCCGCACTCGCCCAGGAAACCGCGTTTCCTGATACGTCAGTGATGGTCACAATCGTATTATTGAACGTTGAATGGATGTGTGCAGCACCGCGATCAATGTTCTTGCGTTCTCTTCTTCTCGGCCTTGCAGCCGTTTTCTTAGCAGACGCTTTAGCCATGCTGTACCTCCTTACTTACGCCTACCGGCAATCGAACGGGAAGGTCCCTTACGAGTCCGGGCGTTTGTTTTCGTGCGTTGTCCGCGTACAGGCAAACCTATACGATGACGGCGGCCGCGATAGCAGCCTATTTCTGTCAGACGCTTGATGTTCATCGCGATTTCGCGGCGCAGGTCGCCTTCAATGCGATATTTGTCTTCAAGTGTAT
>SLMY01000220.1 GCA_007133255.1 Clostridiales bacterium | reverse complement strand
GAACCTTGATTTGTCCTGGATTTTGGAACTAAGTAATCGTATCGATGCCCTGAAAGAGAAAATTCATCAGTCGGAAAAAACATGGAGCTTGGTGATTGAGGAAATCGGTGGTTTTAAGAAGTCAATTCTGGATTTGAATGAACGGCAAAAACCAGAACTGCAGCAGCGCCTGCTTGACGCTCAGCAAATAATTAAAGATCGTTATGAGCGATCTTTCCGGGAAGGGCAAGGCGAACAGCGGTTTTTAGAAGAAATGGCCGACAAGGCGACACCAGACCGGATCGCCATAGCTTATCGCTCTCAGCTGGGACTGCGGCAGAACGCGGTTAATACCTGTGAGCGAGAGCTGACTAACGCCCGGTCGCATTATAACCAGGCATACAATTATACCTTTGATGTATCCGCGTCTGATAACAGCCGTTATGAACAACAGCTTGAAGAACTCAGCCAACAGAAACTGCCGGCCTACAAAGAGCAAATTGAAAACGCGAAAAACATGGCTTATGAACAGTTCGCAAACCAGTTTCTGGCCGAAATGAAAGCCAGCATCTATGATGTTCAGAGCCGAATCAGCGAACTGAACCGTGCGCTGCGCGACAACCGTTTCGGCACCGAGCGCTTCAGTTTTCAGATAACCGAGAATCAGGAATACAAGCGCTTTTATGATATGATTAACGACCCTATGCTGATGGATGGCTATTCCCTGATGTCGCAGATGTTTCTGGATAAGCACGGACCGGCGATTGAAGAGCTGTTTTCTAAAATAGTTGATACAGGCTCAGATATGAGCAGTGACGCTCGTCAGGAACTGGAACGCAATATCCGCCTGTTTACCGATTATAAAACGTATCTGCGTTTTGATATGATCTCTACTGATGAGCAGGACAACCGGCAGCGTCTGTCGCGAACCTTGCTGAAAAAATCGGGCGGTGAGACCCAGACCCCGTTTTACGTCGCGATGCTGGCTTCTTTCGCGCAGCTGTATCATGTCAATGATCCCAAGTGGAACTGCAGCCGCCTGATCATCTTCGATGAGGCTTTCAGTAAAATGGATGGTGAAAGAATTCGCGAGAGCATTCAGCTGCTGAAACAGACCGGTTTTCAGTGTATCCTTTCCGCGCCGCCGGAAAAAATCGGTGATATCGCGCCGCTGGTGGACCGGAATATCGCGGTGATCCGCCGGGGCCGGTCTTCGTTTACCCGAAGCTTCGACGCGAAGCAGATGGTGGCGGCTTATGCCGAATCGGATGACCTGCACGAAGACCTCTGATAGTAGGCGACAGGTGGGAGAGGTGACATGGCCAAAGAACGGAATTTAAATGTCAGTGCCCTGGAAAAACATATTTTGGAAAAACTGATTGCTAAATATGAGAAAAGCAGTCACTATCTAAACCCGGGCGTTTCAGCGCGGCGGGTACTGCTGAGACTTGGCCCGGGATCGAAAGAATTCCGGCTTTATAATATTGAGGACGCGGAGCAAAAACAGGCTGCGCATCAGGCAGTGATGCATCTTTCAGACCTGGAGCTGACTGATTATGAGTGGGAACGCTTTAATACAGGTAATGTGATGAAAAATGTCTGGCTGCGGCTGGACCAGATTGAGCAGGCTTATGCTTACATAGGCAAAATTCCCAAACAGACAACTGTTCAGCAGCTTTCAGCTGAGCTGAAAAACCTGCTGGATGATGCTTTAGATCAGGATGGTTCTGACCTGGAAGCTAACCGGGATACTTCGTCTGCGGAAACTTCTGATCTGCGAGATGGCCGGGAGGTATCTGAGGAGGTTTCAGATTCGCAAGAGAACCGGGATACTTCGGCTGCGGTGCCAGGTGCCAGCGGTGATAGTGATAAACCAAAAACCACGGAAGAGACGCTGTCAATACGTTCTTGGCTGGTACCGGCACTCGATGGCCTGCGAAAAGGTATGGAAAAGAATGGCCAGATACCAGCTGTTCTGGGCGGCGATCCGAAGACTGCCAGAGATTTGTTTAACGTCTTTAAGGCGTTGCTAAGTCGTGATTATAAACCCATCCAGCCTCGTGTGTTCAGCCTTCACTGTTTTAACGACTCCAAATATTTCGAACAGCATCTGAAAAGCAAATTGATCTCGCTGATGCGCCGCTGCCATCCACTGCTGCTTGAACAGGACGCAGAAGAGCTGACGATGCTGAGTGATGATGAGATATTAGCTTTGGCGGGTCTGCAAAGAAATCCTGAAATTATCGAGTTCACAGGTCCAGTCAAACTGATGATGCGGGAACGCGTTGTTGACTGTGGTCCTTTAGACGCCGGCGCTTGCCTGAAAACGGATAATCTAGACCTGGTTACGGGAATTGAGATTGGCAGAATAAGACGTGTTCTGCTGATAGAAAACAGAACGTCCTATGAAATGGTTGTCAATGGCCATCGTCTTATGAATTATAGGGCCAAACAGCCCGAAGCGCTAAAAAAAGATGATCAGGACAATATAAGTGACAAGGGTCATGGTAGTGAACGACCTGCAGATGAATTGGTTATCTACCATGGGGGCTTTCACAGCCAGAACAAGCAGCGATTTTTTCATCAGCTGATCGAAGCTGTCCCTTCGGATGTGCCGGTTTTCCATTGGGGTGATATAGACCTGGGCGGTTTTCGAATCTTTCTTCAGATCAAGAATAATGTTTC
>SLMY01000075.1 GCA_007133255.1 Clostridiales bacterium | reverse complement strand
CAGACACAAGATCCTGAATCAGAGGCTAGACGATACGCCAAGCTTCTAGAGCAGAAGCCAGCTGATATAGTTTTTATGGGTGTTGGTGAAAATGGACACATCGCGTTTAATGACCCGCCTGTCGCGGATTTTAATGATCCAAAACAAGTGAAAGTTGTCACGCTTGATCATCAATGTCGGGAACAGCAGGTACATGATGGCTGTTTTGCCACCCTTGATGACGTACCAGTTCAAGCCATCACCTTGACCATTCCTGAACTGATGAAAGCGAAACAGATATTCTGCATGGTTCCCGCTAAAACTAAAGCCGAAGCGATCATGCATCTGTTGACAGAAGATCCTAATACCGGTTGTCCGGCTACCATTCTGACAACACATGCAAATGCCCGGCTTTATTTAGATCAGGACGCAGCGAGTCTGCTTGATCTGGAAGATGGATGATCCCCGCTGCTTTTTTGCGAGATAAAGGACTTAACGGGTTGCCTGAATCGCGTCAAAAACCTCTTCAATATCAGGCAACTCACCCATTGGGTATTGCTTGGCCCAGATCACTGTTCCTTCTTCATCAAGCAGAATATTAGCCCGCTCTGAAACGCCTAGTTCTTGGTTGAAAAGACCATACGCTGAGGCGGCCTTACCGTGCGGCCAGAAGTCGCTTAACAATTTAACCTTGTGTATCGACAGAACGGCTGCCCAGGCAGTCTTGCTCGGAACAGGGTCAGCACTTAGACCGACTGGCACGGTGTTTAGCTTGCTGAATCTTTCCCAGTTAGCGTCAAGCGCTCTCATCTGATCGGTACAAACTGATGTCCATGCCAGAGGATGCCATGAAAGCAGCACTTTTTTCCCGCGCAGTTCTTTCAAGCTGAATGTCCCGCCTTGATTATCTTCGAGTGTAACATCTGGAGCGACCGCTCCTGCCTTAATGATAGCCATACACTTTCCTGCCTTTCCTATCAACCTGTAGTTGATTGTTCATTAGCTGATTGTTCTTCGAATCATCTCAAGAAGAACTTGATTTGCCTGATTCGCTATATAAAACCTATTATAAGGTTATTTCTTACGATAAAATAGTACATAGGATACAAGTTTGTTCATATCAGCTGCTGGTGCCATTTTGAGAACAGACGGCAGAAATTGCTGCAGGGTGAGTCCTATATCAGATCGAGAGTCCAATTTTGCTGATGTAATCATGAAGCTGTCAAAACAGTGACTGCCTGCCAGATTAATCCTACAAGGAGACGTAGAACTAGTCCTCAAACGGCCTTTCACAAGACCATTATGGAACAGGGCGTTTTCAGTTTCAACCAGCCCAGTTAAGACAGTTATGACTGGGTTATAAAAGAATTGTGCGAGGAGATCGTATATGATAAGTTTTGATGATCTGTATGAAGCCGCCAGAAAAGTGATCAATCCAAGGAAACTATCTGAAACAGCTGAAGCCGGAGGGGTTGGAGCGGCTCTTCTGACAGCTGATGGTACTGTTTATACAGGAACTTGTATTGACACTGCCTGCTCAATGGGGTTCTGTGCTGAACATGCGGCAGCTGCCGCTATGATAACAGCGGGTGAGCAGCACGTTGTCAAGATGATCGCGGTTGACTGGGATGGGCGCATTATGGCACCTTGCGGACGCTGCAGAGAGTTTATCATGCAGCTGGCAGATGCTAACAGCAAATCTGAGGTGATGATCAGCCGTGACAAGGTTGTCATACTGTCTGATCTGCTGCCTTATGGATGGCAAAGCAAAAAAAACTGACCAGCAGGTCTGTCAAACCTATCTGGCCAGTGAAAATATGACTGAATTTTATGTCTATACTTATCAGTCAGGCAGCGGCAGCATGCCAGGGCTTTCAAGGAAACGCATCAGTTCTGAGTCGGTACGGATCATTAACAGGGTATCACCGCCTTCGGCAATGAAATTTTCATATGCCTGCATTCGTCTCCAGAACTGGTAGAAATCTTCATCTGCTCCATATGCCTCGGCATATTCACGAGCAGCAAGCGCGTCACCTTCACCTCTCAGTCGTTCTGACCGTTCGTATGCTTCTGCCAGAATAATAACTGCCTGCCTGTCAGCGTCGGCTTCAATTTCATTTGAACGCTCCTCACCCTCCGCGCGATAACGCAGCGCGATACGCTGGCGCTCAGCCTGCATGCGGGCAAAAACACTTTCCTGGACTTCTTCGGGCAAGTCCGTACGTTTTATCCGTGTATCAAAAATCTCAATCCCCAGTTGAGAGGCTTGTACTTGTACCGCTTCAGCGACGGAACTCATAACCTGCTCACGATCTTCACGAATCAGGTCAATAAAATCACGCCTGGCAACTTCCTGCCTGAGCTGCGCGCCGACAATTTCATCGAGCCTGGCCTGCGCGACTGGCTCTGTCCGAACACGCCTGTAATACTCGTGAGGGTCAGTAATACGCCAGCGGGTAACATAATCTACCAGGACACGCTTACGATCACGCGTCATGAACTCGGCGGGCTCTCCGTCCGCGCTCAGAACACGTCCGTCCATCACATGCAAAACCTGAATCCAGGGAAGTTTAACGTGAAGGCCGGGATCATCGACAATGCGCTTGAACTCACCAAACTGCGTGATAATAGCTGTTTCTTTTTCATCTAGCATAAACACCGTCTGACTGCTCGTTATAAGCAGTG
>SLMY01000238.1 GCA_007133255.1 Clostridiales bacterium | reverse complement strand
TGTATAACCGCCCCCGTAGGATCCTCTTTGCTGCCACTGGCTGCCTTGCTGCCACTGACGAAAACGTTCTTCCCATTCTCTTTGCTGCTGCTGCCTTCTGGCCTGCTCACGCCTGGCAGCTTCTTCTTTCGCTTGCTGGTAAGCCTGTTTATAGTAACGATACTGCCGGTATGGAGCTTGCTCCGGATGTTCCAGAAAACGTGCCAGATTCATTAAATACTGTGTGCTGACTGCTTTAAAATAGGACAAGAACGAACTGGATATCGCGCCCAGGATCGGGAAAATCAGGATGATCAGGAAAACAAGCAGCATCCAGGGGTTTCGGGCAAACCAGCCGCCTACAGGCCCCAGAAACAAAAAGATAATCAGGCAGCCGCCCGTACCGAGGAGAAGAGCACATCCTTTCAGAAAACTTTTAGCCAGTAAAATACCCGTTTCAATCGCGTAAACCAGGCTGTCTAGAATAAACGCGTGAATCTTCGCGACTCTGCGGATCACTCTGGCAACAAATTTTCGGATAAATCGCATGGTGGTTCTCCTTGCATCATTTAGAAACTCACTTTATTTTACATGTAATTTCAAATTTGTTCAAAGACTTGGATTGAGGCTTCAATCAGTTATGTCTGTTCTCAAATCTCTTTTTGAACATCCAGTAAGCTCATCGAAAAGAAGTAAATATCTGAATTCATGGATAACCTGACCTGTTAGCTATATAATGAAAGGTGAGGAAAAACTGCGTTTAATGCTAATACGATAGATATCATTTAGGGAGGATTATATATGAGTTTGATGATGGGTTTAAACGACCCTCGGCTTTTGCAGCTGGCCCAGCAAATATATGCCGATCATTTTGTCCGCGACCCCAAACTTGAAAAAGAATACGATGAACGCCGGAAAAAACTGATGTATGAAGATATCCTTTACAATATCAGCTTTCTGATGACCGCAGTCCATTTTTCTGACGAGAAAATTTTCACCAGCTATGCACGCTGGCTTTATGATCTTCTCTGTAACCTGATGACAGACCTTGACCGCGACCGCATCATGGTTCAGATGAATGACCATTACCAGATTCTATCCGATTCACTGGATAAACTGCCCGAAGACCTGCTCAGTAAAGATGAAAAGGAATCAGCGCGCCTTTATCTGCAGAAGGCAATCGACCTTACGCAAGATGCCGTCATGAATATACCCTTGTCAGTAGATTTCCTGGAAAATTCTCATGGTGAATACCGCAGGGCGTATCTGGACGCGCTTATGCATAGCAACACCCGGGAAGCAAACGCGGTTATTGATCGTGCCAGAGAACAAGGAGTACCCATTCTGGAAATTTATGAAGGCATACTCAGCGTCGTGATGCATGAAGTTGGCAGACTCTGGCATGAAAATAAGCTGACAATCGACAAAGAGCATTATTGCTCATCTGTGACCCAGACCGTCATGTCACGGTTTTATGATGAGATTTTTCTGCAGCCGAGACAGCCTCTGACATTAATCTGCTGCGCGGTCGGCAGTGAGCTTCACGAAATAGGCGGAAGAATGTTATCTGATTTGTTTGAGTATGAGGGATGGAATACAGTTTACCTGGGCGCGGCTGTGCCGGAAAAAGCCTTGCTCAACGCGATCCTGGAACACAAGCCAAACCTGATCGCGCTGTCTGTCACCATGCCGCAGCATCTGCTTGAGTGTGAAAGCTTAGTCAGCGCTGTAAAAAAACAATTTCCTGAAGTGAAAATCGCCGTTGGCGGACGCGCCTTCAAAATGACAAGCCGCGTCTGGGAAAAATGGCCAGTTGATTATTACGCGGATACAGCCGCTGAGCTTATCGAATGGAGTCAACACGCGTTCCGGACAAAAGAAGAAACTACAGCAGACATCAAGTCTGATCAAGGATGAAACCATGCAGCCATCACTGACAACCTTTCTGATTAAATGTGACGCGGACGGTCTGATTTCGGAGGTTTACTGGCATCAGCCAGTTTATCTCATTTCACCTTTTCAGAAGCATCTGTCCGACCTTTTCACTGAAAATGACCTGGCCTTGCTCGATGAACTGATTAATCAGGCAAAGCTGACCCAAGATGTACTGATTTGCCAGCGGAAGCTTATTTTGCGCAGCCCGCAGACTTCTGTTTCTGTCTGTCTGATGACAGTTGAAAATCAGATTCTGATCATGGGCCTGGATACCAGCTTTCTTGACCATGAAGCATCAGCCAGTAAAATAAAGTACATCATTCATGAATTCATGAAACTGATCCGCGTGTCAGACCAGGATATGAGGACCAAAAGCGAGAAGACCATTCAACTGCAGTTTGAACAGATTCAGAAACTAAATAATAAACTGCTTAACACGCAGCGCCAGCTCAGCAAGGCAAACGCGGAGCTGAACCGGCTCAACAGCTATTTGAGTAATCGACTGGTGAAAGATGAGCTGACCGGGCTAGTCAGCCGTTATCAGTACAGGGCAGAAATTGAGTTGCGTATTCGTCAGCAGCCTGATCAGCTGGGCATCTTCACTTTTATTGATATTGACCACTTCAAGCAGGTGAATGACACCTTTGGCCACCGGACCGGTGATACTTATCTTCAGATTTTTTCCCGGCGGCTGCAGCAGATCAGTTACAGCAACAAAATCTGCATGCGCATATCCGGTGATGAGTTTGG
>SLMY01000230.1 GCA_007133255.1 Clostridiales bacterium | reverse complement strand
TTTATGGAGGTGTATTTTTATCGCCAAGCAGAAAAAAGGTCATCAAATTAATGACGATATCCGATTTCCCAAAGTACGTCTGATCGACAGTGAAGGCAATATGATGGGTGTAGTTACTAACCAGGAGGCAAAACAGCAGGCAGAAAACGCTGGTATGGACCTCGTTCTGATCTCCCCTCAGGCAGACCCGCCTGTGTGCCGGGTGATGGACTACGGTAAGTTCACCTTTGAAAAGGCTAAAAAAGAGCGCGAAGCGAAGAAGAAGCAGAAAGTGACAGAAGTCAAGGAAGTTGGCGTCAAACTGACAACAGAAGCGCATGATTTCGGATACAAGACCAAAAATGCTTGTCGATTCCTGGAGAGCGGCGATCGTGTTAAAGTCGTGATCCGGTTCAGAGGCCGTGAGATGGCCTACACCAACAGAGGCTACGATGTCATGAAGCAGTTTGCTGATGCATGCAGGGAATGTGGCGAAGTAGACCGCCCGCCGCGCGTTGAAGGACGTAACATGGTGATGTTCCTGGCACCGCTGAAAGAATAAATACAGTTATAGCAAGATAGAGGAGGAACGCATATGCCGAAGCAAAGAACGCACAGTTCATCAAAAAAAAGATTCAAGGTAACCGGTACCGGAAAAGTAATGCGCGCACAAGCTTACAAAAAGCATATTCTGACTAAAAAATCGACAAAACGCAAGCGCAACCTACGTAAAACCGTTGTCGCCGCGCCGTCAAATCAGCAGAATATCAAAAAGATGATTCCTTATAAATAAGTGATTCATCGCAGATGTGTCAAGCACACTTACTGTTCGGGAGGTTTATAATATGTCCAGAGTAAAAAGATCGGTCAGGGCAAGAGCCCGCCATAAGAAGGTATTAAAGCAAGCTAAAGGCTATTTCGGCCATAAGAGCAAATTATTCAAGGTCGCCAATCAGCAGGTGATGAAATCGATGAGCTATGCTTATCGTGATCGCCGCAACAAAAAGCGTGATTTCCGCAGACTGTGGATTACACGGATTAATGCCGCGGCCCGCCAGAACGGTTTATCTTACAGCCGTTTCATGAATGGTCTGAACCGTGCTGAAATCGCGCTTGACCGTAAAGTGCTGGCTGATATCGCTGTGCAGGATCCTGCTGGTTTTTCCGCGCTTTGTGATAAAGCGAAAACGGCGTTGTCCGCCTGATCAGCCGGGCAGAACACCAGGCATCGGCTTCAGAAGCAGCAGCTTGCTGAAACTGCTTCGTTGATTTTGGCAAATTCTTAGATTTTAGCAGATTAGTTATCAAAAAAATAACATGAGGACGGGATTATCCCGTCCTTTATGCGTGAAATAGAATAATGCAGAAGTTTGCCGTAAGTGCAGCACCTGATATTTCCTGGCGATGTTAAGCGCTATCTGTCTTATCCTTATCCGTTCCGTTATCAATCTTTTCGCGAAGTTAAGCCAGGCGGCCAAATCTTTTAGGCAGTTGAGCCAGGTGTCCGGCCATTTATGAAGCTAAGCTAAGAACCTGATATTTCAATCATATAAGCCAAGAGCCTATGATGGTGGTCGTGAATAGTTGAATAAATGGTATAATGGTGGATAAAGGAAAATAAAGGATAAGGCATTTAATCCGTGCTGAAAACAGGATGGAAAGGCGCGACTGTGAAGAAGATCAGCAGCAAGGAAAACCCAATCTTCAAATATCTGATCAGCCTGACCAGGCCGCAGCTGGCTCGAAAGCAGCAGCGTGTTCTGGCAGAAGGGCTGAGGCTTTGCCGCGATCTGATTTTATCAAACGTTACGATTGAGCAGATTATTGTTTCTGACCATGGGTTGACGCATCCTGATATAAAATGTTTTCTTGCTTCCATCCCCGGTGTTTCAGGCCGCCCGATGCCGCAGACCATCAACCTGACTGACCCGCTGATGAAAAAATTAAGCCAGACAAAAAACACGCAAGGCATAGCGATGGTATGCCTTTCACCCATACTGGACCAGCCCGCTGATCCGCCGGATAAAGGCGGGCTGTACCTGATCGCGGATCAGGTACAGGATCCGGGTAATCTGGGAACGATGATTCGCACAGCCGACGCGTTTGATTTCGCGGCTGTGATTTTGATAGAAGGGACCGTCTGGCCGATGAACGATAAGGTGATGCGTGCCAGCATGGGATCTGTTTTCCATCTGCCGCTGATCAGCTTCCCGCGGCTCGCGGACGCTGTGCGGTGGCTGTCGCAGGCACATATCCCGGTGATCGCGGCAGATCTTGATGGCGACAGCTGCCTGGATACGGCTGTACCCTGTCCGGCGGCGCTGCTGATCAGCAATGAGGCGAACGGACTTTCTGAAGCGGCCAGACAATTAGCAGATCATCTGGTTAGTATTCCGATGCCCGGCATGGCTGAATCATTAAACGCGGCAGCCGCGGCCGCTATTTTATCTTATGAGATGATGCGCCTGAATAAACAGAGGAGTAACCGGTCATGAATATAATTATTGCTGGTGACGGCAAAGCCGGTTTTACGCCAGCTGAGAACCTGTCACAGGAAAAGAACGATGTCACCATCACGGATACCGATCCTATACTGGGAATAACAGTATTGGTAAAATGAAGCTGACAGCTTGTGTTCAAGCGGATGCGGCTTTATTTATATGAAATGGATTTTTTAAAAAAGAGGCCAGGA
>SLMY01000064.1 GCA_007133255.1 Clostridiales bacterium | reverse complement strand
AGCATTTGTGTGGCGGTGATAACCGGTTTGCCTCGCAGATAACACGCTTTGATCAGGCGCTTCTGGATAATGGGAACCTGCTCCAGCGGCAGCTCGACACCCAGGTCGCCCCGGGCGATCATGATGCCGTCTGAAGCCTCAATGATCGAATCAATTTGCTCAACCGACTTCTTGTTTTCAATTTTGGCGATAATCCGGATGCTGGAGCAATCGAAACGATTCAGGATTTCTCGTACTTGCTCGATATCATAGCTGTAGCTGACAAAAGACAAGGCGATAAAATCAAAATCATGCTTCACGGCAAATTGGATATCATCCAGGTCTTTTTCGCTGAGAAAAGGCAGCCCCAAGTCACAGTCAGGGACATTGACGCTCTTCCGGTTCGATAAAACACCACCAGTCAGCACCCGGCAATGAATCACGTCGCCGCTGACCTGTTCAACCTGCAGACGTATATTGCCATCATCAATGATGATGATGTCTGACGCGGAAACTCTCAGGCACAAACCAGGATAGGAAACACTGACCTGGTGCTCATCACCGATAAGGTCTTTGCAGACAAGATCAAAAGACTGATCGGGCCGCAGTTGAACCGGTTTTTCCACCAGCCCAGTACGGATCTCAGGACCTTTGGTATCCATCAGTAAGGCCACCGGTTTCCCCAGTTTTTCCCGGGCTTGCTTGAGTTCCTGAATTCTTCGTGCATGAATCTCATGCGTCTCATGCGACTGGTTGACACGTGCCGTATCCATCCCGTTCTGGATCAGCTGCTCAATTATGTTTTCGGTTGCCGGACCCAGTGTGCAGATGATTTTTGTCTTGCGTATCGGCTGGTACTGATTGCTGTTCATCATGGTCACCATCACCTTACTTTCCCTGAATGGGCTTTATCAAAAAGACGGACAGCTTTTGCTCTGAACGCGGCCGTTGCCTAAGTATTGCCATATTGATGGCCGCTGTTGACACAGTCCTTAACTGTGCCCGATTAGGTCAGACTATATTTTTACTATAACAGATTTTCGCGCGTTTGCCTGCTGCCTGCGTCCCTCATCTGTTTTCTCGCCTGACTGACCGCAGCCGCGATGACACAAAAAACAAGAATCCGACGCGTGATTTGAAAATCAGCAAATCGTGGTCAGATCAGTTGCCAAAAAACTGCGTGTTTCTGAAAAATTGTCAAAAGCCATTATTTCACGCTTATCAATGATTTGAGATCGCCTTTGCATCTTATAATGTAATTCCTTGAAATCAGGTAAACAGGGATGTGAAGATGTTGACTGTGAAAACTTATTAAACAAGCTCTTGTATCACAGTGAACCCTCCCCACCTGCGGCTTAGAAGGGGCTTGCGCACGATGTTTTGGTCAAAATTTAGGCTTTATCATTGATCAGAGCTTTGAATTTATCAAATTCTTTATAGTAGGAAAGACTGACTTTAGAATAAGATTCCAATTCTTTGTAAAGCCTATGGGATATCAGCTTGGGGTTTCGCCCGGCTGCATCCATCACCATAACGAGTGAACAGGAGCTTATTACTTCCTTCATCAAAAACATAATCCGAGTATCTGATTCAACCGTGGCATTTGCACTGAACATAAATGAAATGAGGTTTATGACTTCATCATCGATCAGTTTATTGTTATTCCCCATGTTGAATAAAGTCTGATGGCTGTTATTTTTATCAGCTTCAGCATCCTGGAGATCATCGAGAAGCTGAAGATAGCTCCCGTACACAAAGGCAAATTGCATTTCCTTTATGTCTAGAGTCCCTTTAACCAGAAAAGCATCTGCAAGAACAGAAGTGCCGCCTTTAAAAAAGCTTATTCGCAGTAATTCATCATAGGCAAGCTGTTCATCCTTGTCCTGTTTTACACTTTCTACCTGGGCTTCATGAATAAACCGCAGACTTTCAAAAACCTCAGGGAATTTGCCTCTGCTGTATTGGGATTCGATTTGCCCGACAAGAGAAAACACCTTTTCTTCAATGAAGTTTGTTGGAGTCAGTTTCTCCCCCTTTAAAACACCAGACAGTCTTGTGTTGAATTTTATCTTCTCATCACTTTTGACATCAGGATTGTCAAGGAAATTGTCTGTGTAAGGATAGAGCAAACTGTATGCGTAAACAGAAGGTGTTATTTCAAGTGGCAGCCCCCAATAAAGCTGAAGACTGTTCATAATCCAGACATTTCGCAACGCCTGGAATATTTCTTCATTTGTTAATTGAGGGTTATCCATTCTAACGTGCGCAATGAATTCCTGGGCTGCTTCAAGATACCCTTGTTCCATGAAAAACTTCAAGAATGGCCTGTCAAAAAGAAGCTTTTGATTGTCCACTTTCAGCAAAAATTCAGAGACAATAGACTTAATCTTATTAATTTCAGGTGAACTAAAATCAAGATTGGTATTTGACGTCTCATGAAGTATGGTTTTATAAGGTTCCAAATCATTCATAAGAATTTGGGACAAACGTTTAAGTTTCTTCTTATTTCTATACTTGCTTATATATGGTACTTTCTTATTTTTACGAAAATAAGACCTGCCATTGCCCAGGTATTCATTTGTTGCAAAGTCAAGTAGACCATCTATTGGAATCATATGCCTGCCCTGTGGTATTTTTTCCATAGCTAAGCTGCCTCTTTCCATTTTGTCAGAATACATTATATCATTTTACCGT
>SLMY01000081.1 GCA_007133255.1 Clostridiales bacterium | reverse complement strand
TGTGAACCGGCTGGGTAAAATACAAAGAAGAGTTGAAGACAAACTTATTTTAATCCCGCGTATTTATACTAATAAACCACGGACAACAGGCATGGGCTATAAGGGCATCCTGCATCAGCCGGATCCGGAAAAAGAACCTGATGTTGTTGAAGGACTTGTCGCGCTGCGTAAAATGCATATCCGTGCCCTGCGTGAATCAGGGCTGACCGCCGCTGATGAAATGCTTTATCCGGAAAATCACACCTATCTGGACGATATGCTCAGCTATGTGGCCGTAGGTGCCCGGTCGGTAGAAAATCAGCAGCATCGGCTGACCGCCAGCGGGATAGATATGCCTGTTGGCATGAAAAACCCTACCAGCGGTGATTTATCTGTTATGCTCAACGCGGTGGAGGCAGCTCAGAACGGCCATGTATTCACCTATCAGGGATGGGCGGTCAAGACCAGCGGCAACGCGCTGGCCCATACCGTTGTGCGCGGCGCTGTTAACCAGTATGGGCGCAGCCAGCCAAATTATCATTATGAGGATCTGCAGCGCCTGGCGGAACTTTATAAAGCCAGAAACCTGAAAAACCAGGCCTGTATTGTTGATACGAATCACGCTAACTCAAATAAACGTTATAAAGAGCAGCCGCGGATTGTTCTGGATGTGCTGCACAGCCGCCGGCTCTCCGCGGACATACGCGCCCTGGTGAAAGGCTTTATGATTGAAAGTTATCTTGAAGAAGGCGTACAGGCCATAGGCGATCATGTTTACGGCAAATCCATTACCGATCCCTGCCTTGGCTGGGAAGACTCAAAAAAGCTGATCTTGCGGATAGCAGACCAGGTCTGACCCCGATCAGGGCCGCTGAGCGGGTCTGCTTGTCTGTGAAACTGTCCAGACCGGCATGGCGGTACAAAGTGAGCCGGCCGGACTTTTTGAAAGAACGGATCCGGTCTGGACGATAGCATAAAAACCGATTATACAGAGCACAGCCATACACGAGGTGAGTCATGGAAATCAATGAGGCACAGGAACAACTGCAAAAAATACGCCAGAACATCGGGCAGGTTATGATTGGCAAGAAGGATACACTGGACCAGCTTCTGATCGCCTTAATCAGCGGCGGCCATGTGTTACTGGAAGATATACCCGGTATCGGCAAGACAACGCTCGTATCTTCGCTGGCGAAATCGCTGGGTCTGTCTTTCAAAAGAATTCAGTTCACGCCCGATGTCATGCCTTCTGATATAACCGGTTTTACCTTGTATAATCAGAAGTCAGGCGAGTTTGAGTACCGTCCCGGTGCCATTATGAGCCAGCTGATATTAGCGGATGAGATCAACCGTACGTCGCCGAAAACTCAGTCCAGCCTGCTTGAAGCCATGCAGGAAAACCAGGTGACGGTAGACGGTACAACCTATCCTGTGCCGCAGCCTTTTATGGTGCTCGCCACACAAAACCCAATTGAGCATGTCGGGACTTATCCGCTGCCGGAAGCGCAGCTGGACCGTTTCATGTTGAAAGTATCCCTTGGCTATCCCAGCATCGAAGAAGAAATGGCTATCTATGAACGTTTTTATCAGCAGTCGCCGCTGGATGGTCTGAAATCAGTTATGGAAAAGGATGTGCTGGACGCCTTGAAGACAACAACGCGGCAGGTTCACTGTTCTGAACCGATCAGGCGCTATATCGCTTTTTTAGCGCACGCGACCCGGAATCAGCCTGATCTGGCCCTGGGTGTCAGCCCGCGAGGCGCTCTGATGCTGATGCTGGCTGCCCGCGGACACGCGTTGATCTCTGGCAGAACCTACATAACCCCGGATGATGTGCTGGCGGAAATCAGCGCCGTCTTTACACACAGGCTGCTTTTGAAACCGGAAGGGCGTCTGAAAAGCCGGACCGTGGATGACATTCTCTCGGAAATCGTGCAAACCGTACCGGTGCCTGAAAAATGATCACCTGGCGCGGTTTTGTGTATATCCTGACTATAGCCGCGATGTATCTGGTCATGGCTTATTCCGGCTTTCTGTCTTTTATGCTGGTTTTCTTTGTTATGCTCATCCTGCCTGTGTTCTCTGCTGCCTGGCTTCTGATCGCCTGCCGCCTGATTGATATTGAGCAGTATGTCCTGCCAAATCCGGTAGAAAGAAAAGATAAGATTGTGCTGCAGATTATTTTCCGGCAGCGCGGACCTTTTATGCAAGGCTATCTTGATTATCACATACAGCTGATCGGGCGCAAGGGGCGCAAGCGGTTTTTACATCGCCAGACGGCCCTGTTATCGGGAGATTCACGTGAAAAACGCGTTTCAATGGCCTGTCCGCATCATGGACATTATCAGATAGGACTAAGCCGGGTCTGGGCCAGAGATCTGTTTGGCTTATTTTATTTGCCGGTCAGAATGAAAACGACGCTAAAAAAACAGCGGCCCATGCTGACAGTCTGGCCGCGTCCGGCTGGACTTGACGCTCTTGATGAGCTGGCCAGCTTTCTTAAACTGCAGCCGCAGCAGATCAGCCCGCGATTTGGTGATGAAGTGGACGCTATAGCGAATCTTCGTCACTATCAGCCGGGAGATTCAATGAAACGCATACACTGGAAACTGACAGCCAGACTTAATGAGACCATGATCAAAGAGTTTGAGAAACCACTGCAGCAGGAAACTCTCCTCTTATATGATATGGATAAACTTG
>SLMY01000126.1 GCA_007133255.1 Clostridiales bacterium | reverse complement strand
TTTTATACCAGTGAAAGGCAGTTCTTCTTTGATCTGTTCGAAGGTAACGGGTTTGCTGCTGATCACATCAGCGATCAATAGCCGGCATTCTTCTTTCTCGGCGATTACAATCGCGTCGCAGCCAGGCAAATAATAAAGCTGATCAGGGAAATCCATCATCAGATGGAACATCTGAACCGATTGGGTATTGATACTGTCAAGAAGTCGCGAATAACACCTGCGTGTGTTAAGCGCGCTTTGAATCTTATCATCATCTGGATGAAGCTTATACGCGGTTCGGTTTTTCTGTTCAAGTTCACATGAAACGAACGGTTTGAAAGTCTGCACACGACGAAAGCCAAAACGCGGATAAAAATCAATCACACCAGGATTGGCTGCCAGAAAAGCAGAAACAGCCGGATATTTTGACAAAACATGCTCCATGAGCCGGCGTGAAAGACCTTTACCTCGTTCGCTTTTTCTTGTCGCGACAGCACCGAACTGATGCGAACGAAAGGGTTGTCCGTCCAGTAACATATCAGTTTTAAAGATACAGACATTTGCCAGCATGCAGCCATCATCAATAAGCGAGTAGCTCTCATATCGCTTATCCCATAATTTTTTTTCAAACCAGGGCTTGAATGAGAACCCGAATACGTCCTGAATCAAGTCATCAAACAGTTTCTCGTAAGCCTGGTCGTTTTGACACATCATCGTCAGTTTCATCGTAACTCTCCATTTTCATGCCACACCATACTGTATTTTGAAGCGCGAATGGTAAACTGCCAGTTTTTTTCACTGTGTATCCATCAAACTGAATGTCTATAAGCTAATGGTGCCTTCTATTAAAAAGCTGGCTGATTGTCTGCGGCGAGTCACATTGTATCACGGGAACAGCGAAAGCACCTGAAGCGAAACAGGTGGCAGAGTCAGGCCTTCCAGCATCTGATGCGTCACAGTCAGCTTCCTGCCAGCTTCCCAGATTGGATTCATGTCATTTGGACCTTTACCTTGAAAACAACAGGCCTGACCAGAACCATATTCGGGTCCGTCAATCTTAAGACTGATTGTCTGCTGATCGTAAGATTTATTCAAGAGAAAGACGTTCAACTGGCCACTGTCTGGACTAAAGCTGGCAAAGGTAACGATCTGTGGTGTCCGTGTTACTTCTACCAGCTGGCTGTTAATAAACTGTCCCCAGATCGCCAGTGCTCTTCCGGGCGGCAGCCATTCATTTTGGTCATCAAGCGCATACCAGAGCAGATCATGTTCTTTTTCCTCCATCCAGCGTGTGTTCCAGACCATGCCATATTCAATCCGGGAATTAAGCATCATCTGGCCGATTATCTCAAAGGTGACCAGCGCATGTCCCAGGTTATTATCCGGCGGCCAGCCATCCTCTGAATAATCCATAGAATTAAGTTCACTGATCACAACCTTCAGGCGATTTTTATGCTCGGGGATAAAGTCATCTATCGCCTGCAGCGCTGTTTCCGCTGGCTCCATCAAGTTTATGTTGGCATGATCCGCGAAATATTGATAACCTTTCCAGTCCCAGCATGAATAACTGCTGACGGTCAGAAAGTCAAGATCATCGGCGGCTCCAGGCAGGAAGCGCTGCCACCATTCACGGCTGCTGCCGCTGGCGCCAACTCGAATACCGGAATCTATCTTCTTCATTTCTTTGGAAAACAAACTGACTATTTTAGCTATATCCTCCGGCTCACCTGTCTGATTATGCCAGTTTTCATTGCCTATCTCCCAGTTAAGAATACCGTATTTTTTTACCTTGTTGGCGTAACGTACCCATTCAACCGCGTTTTCAAGATAGCGTTCCCGGGTAATGCCGGTTCTGGCTAAACTGTCGTATCCAACCACAAGATGTGGTGTCGCGCCAACAGCCTTGACTACACCCATAAACGCGTCAAAATCCATTATCTGATAATCTTCAGCAAACCGGCGATAACCGCCTAGAACCTGCGGTGCGGGTTTTTGATCTTTCAGATCGGAAAATAAATGAAAGTCAGATTTCTCGCCACCTGGATATCGTAAAAAACTCACGCCCATTTTGCTGAGCGTCTCCTGCAGCGTTTGGCAGCCAGGAAAATTCGCGTCTGCGTCGCGCAGGTAATTAACATTGATCCCGAATGGTTTTCTGGTTGTATCGGCCAGTATTTTGTGAGTATTGATATTAAGTGTTTGCATCATGTTATCCTTTCAGCCTTCTTCTATGTTAATTTATTTATATTATAATTTAGCGTCTGCTTGATTTTTGTTGGTAAACCTTAGGTGAAATACCATAATACTGTTGAAACAGTCGGGTAAAATACTTCGCGTTATCAATCCCGACCTGGTGTGCCGCTTCGTAAATCTTACAGGATGGATCATCCAGCAGTTTTTTTGCCGCTTCCATCCGCAACTGGTTCAGATAGTCCGTAAAATTCATGCCTGCTTCATCCTTAAAAAACTTACTGAAATATGAGTAGCTCATAGAAAACGCTTCCGCGACGGTCGACATATCAATGTCTTTGTTGTAATGATCTTTAATGTAGGTTTTCATCTGGTGAATCAGGCTTCCCTGATATTCTTTGTCGCGGCCTAAAAACAACTCAGCAACCTCATCTTTGATAAAAATACGTAATTCTGACAAGGAAGTGAATGAGAAAAAATCTTTTTGCAGACTGTCACGGACAAGTCCGCT
>SLMY01000159.1 GCA_007133255.1 Clostridiales bacterium | reverse complement strand
TCTTATCTCCGGCGAATTTTATACTGTTACTCAGCAGATTGAGCAACACCTGGCGAATACGTTTGCCGTCAAGAACACCTGTCATCTTCTCTTCTATCCGCACATTCAAGCACTGATGATGATTTAAGCAAAGCGGACGAATTTCAGTTACAACAGACTGAACAAGCTCAGTGATATCGGTCATTTCCGGCTCAATCGGGAAATCGCCGCCTTCAGCGCTGGCAAGGTCAATCAGATTCTGTGTCAGTAACTCAAGGCGATCTATTTCCTGTAAGGTGACATCAAAGAACTCATTTTGTTCTTCTTCACTGATAACACCATCTTTTACACCCTGGACAGACATACGCAAAATAGTCAGCGGCGTCCGCAGCTCGTGCGCCAGCTGCGCGGTAAAATCAAGCCGGGCGGTTTCCAGTTTATCCAGTTTGTGCAGCATCCGGTTAACAGATTCAGATATCAGCTGGAGCTCAGTTTCCGGATAGGCTTTAAGCCGTTGGCTGTAGTCGCCTGAGATAATACGATCTGCTATAAGGCTGATATCCTTCAGCGGACGAAGCATACCGCGATACATACGTGACATGACGACTGATGATATCAACCCGATCAGCAGAAAGGCCAGCAGAAGCGCGATTGATACCAGGGGCATTTGCTGGCGGAGCGACTGGTCTGAAGCAGTCGGATCGCGATAGATAAAAAGCAGACCAGCTGATGTTTTTTGCACACCGACCATAAGCGGAAACTGCAAAAGAGGCTGACTGATCCTGACAACCACAGGATTGACGGCATTCTGCCAGAGGTCTGAAAGCTGCCGATCACTAAACCAGGTTCTCAGTTCGCGCTCCATCCACAGGCTCGGTTGGAAGGATTCACGCATCCCCCTGCCTGGACTGCCACCTGAGCCGTGCATATGCTGTCCGCTGTCTGACACGTTTGAGTATTCCTGCGAGTCATGTTCTGCAGCCGCTGCTTCCGTATTGGCTGATGGGAGCGATTGCATCAGATAAATGTTCAGCTGATCACTGCTGCTGACGGAACGCAGCTGACGATTCATCTCCTGCAGCGAAGCTTCTCCCGATGCCACAGCCTCAATCAAATCGGCCGTTACATAGGTCCTTGCTGTAAGATACTCTTTTTCCCTGATCACCTCAGCATAATAAAGCACAGACAAGGCCATAAGCGCCAGAAATAAGAGACTGACCAGGCTGATCAACGTGTATCTGATAATGAAGCGGCGGAAAAGTGTCTGTTTCAAGAAAGAACCTCCAGTCGATAGCCAAGACCACGCACGGTTCTGATTGAGAAGCTGTCGGATTTACTCTGGCTGAAACGAAGTCTTTTCCTGAGCCGGTCAATATAAAGGTCAACCACACGTAGTTCACCTTCAAAGTCAATTCCCCAGAGATGATCAACAATCTGTTCACGTGTCAGTGTACGGTTTTTATTCTCGGCCAGAAGACTCAGCAGTTGAAATTCACGCTTGGGAATCGGGACGGATTCATTATTCAGCAAAACTGTTTGGGTATCATAGATGATTCTCAGCTGTGATGTTTCTGGCTGGCCGATGACAATTTCCTCATGGCTTAACAGCGGATCTTTTATAGTAGAGCTGGCCGCGGTGACTCTTTTCAGTACAGCCTGTACACGCAAAACCAGCTCATTAGGATCAAACGGTTTGACCAGATAATCGTCCGCGCCACTTTGATAGGCTATGGCTTTATCGTGTATGTCGGCCCGGGCTGTCATCATGATCACCGGCAAATCAAGTTCCTGTCTGAAAGTCCTGACAAGATCAAGCCCGTTTCCATCGGGCAGCATAATATCAACAATGGCCAGATCAAACAAGCCGTCCTCAGCTTCTCTGATGGCTGACTGATAATCAAAAACAGATGTGATGGTAAATCCGGCTTTTTCCAGATACTTACGCGTCAGTTTATTAATCTGAGGGTCATCGTCTATCAGCAGCAGCTGAAACATAACATCGCCTCCTGCTCCTTATTTTAGCACGTTTAGCCACAGTTGAAGCGGATCAGAAACAATGAACAGAATCCAACAGACACAAAAAACTCTACCGCGATCAATGCCTACAGACTCATGGTAGAAAATAAACCCTTCTTGTAAGCTTTGCGTGTTATTTACTCGATACCAGCGCGTTTACTTCAATTTATACGCGGTCTCTGGTATACTAAATCTTATGCTTATTTTTATAGCTGGAGGACAATACAATGCAGATGCTAGTTTTAGTGCTCAATAAAACGGAAAAACTGGATGATATCCTGAAAGCTTTACTGGATATCGGCATTCGCGGCGCGACGATCCTTGAAAGTACCGGGATGGCCAGAGCGCTTGACCGTGATGAGCTTTCAATTTTCGGATCACTTCGTATGGTCGTTGACAAAGACAGAGAGACAAGTAAAACAATTTTTATGGCAGTTCAAAACAGCCTGGTAGAAAAGGCTCGGGAGACAATCGATGAAGTGGTGGGCGGGCTTTGCCGTCCGGATACTGGCGTTCTGATAGGCCTGCCGATTAATTTTTTTGACGGAAAGGTGTCGGAGGATGACTGAACAATTTGTTTATCTCGCGTTAGCTATGGTTTTTGGACTGATAGGTGCCGGTGCAGCTAATAAGCTTCGCCTGCCGGCAGTCACAGGTTATCTGGTGGCTGGTCTGATTCTTGGCCTGATTAAAGTCATTCCGATGGAGACGCTGCATGGTTTCGCGCTCCTGACCGATCTCGCTCTAGGCTTTATCGCCTTTTCAATAGGTAATGAGCTGAAAATATCAATTCTGAGAAAACTTGGCAGAATACCGATCATGATCACGGTTGGCGAAGCGATGGGAGCGGTCGCGGTTCTCTTCGTGCTTTTAATGATTTTTGGATATCCGCTGCCGACAGCACTGATGCTATCAGCGATTGGCGCGTCCACGGCACCTGCTGCCACCTTGATGATTATTCGGCAATACCGGGCAGATGGTCCTGTAACCCGCATGCTGCTGCCAGTTGTCGCGATGGACAACACCATCGCGCTGATGACTTTTTCTATAGCGGCGGCCATTTCTCAAGTGCTGGTCGCCGGCGCGTCAGGTTCATACGCCTGGATGATTCTTAATCCGATCATTGAAATAGGCGGATCACTGCTGGCAGGGTTCGCTCTGGGATTTATTCTGTCTTTTCTGTTCAGATTCTTCGAAAAAGATAATGACCGCCTCGCTTTGGTTATCGCTACTGTCTTGCTGGGCGTTGGCCTTTCAGCCTGGATTCAGCTTTCAGCCCTGCTTGTATGTATGGCGGCCGGGGCTACTATGAGCAACTTAAGCAAGCATTCATTGCGTGTCTTTAAACTGACCGATGCTTTTACACCGCCTCTGTTTCTGATTTTTCTTGTTCTCTCCGGCGCGGAACTGAATCTGACAATGCTGAGCACCCTGGGTGTGATGGGACTGATTTATATCATTGGCCGGGCAGTTGGTAAGGTAGGCGGCAGCTTTATTGGCAGCCGCCTGGCAAACGCTGAGCCAGTCATCCAGAAACATATGGGCTTTACACTGATTCCTCAGGCAGGTGTCGCGATCGGTTTGTCGCTGGCCGCGGTGCGCATACTGCCTGAATATGGCGATCAGATTCGCGTGGTTATATTAAGCTCCACGCTTATCTACGAAATGGTTGGACCCGTGATTACGCGCCTGGCTCTGAAGCGGGCCGGCGAGCTGCCCGACCTTGAGAAAATCGGTAAGGACTGCAAGCCATCACGCTGAATAATGTATGCTTCCAAGTTGTTACTAATAAGCCTGTTATCAGTAATCTGAAAGGTGTGAAACAGGCTTGTCCTTAGTCATATACTCAAGGAACGCGTCCCAGTCCGGGTCGGATTTCCGCAGTTCCTGATGTGCCAGGTAGTATTCGGCAGAAAGCCGCACCCCTTCATCAAACCGAATCAGCGCTTTGAATTCCGGAACCAGCTGCTTGATCTTATTGTTATTGAAGACAGCGCAGTGAGCCTTGTCGCCCAGCAAAGGTCCTTTAAGCTGTGGTTTATGAGCGATCAGTTCACTGCTGGTAACATGAACAATTCTAGGTTTAGCTGCAAAAGCCTGGCCGACGATTTTATAAATCTGGTTCCAGCTGAGGGCTTCATCCGATGTGATGTGATAAGCTTGTCCAATCGCGTGCGGGTTGCCGGCCAGACCGGCAAAAGCAACGGCCAGATCACGGCTGTGCGTGACAGTCCAGAGTGAAGTGCCGTCGCCATGGATCACAACCGGCTTGCCTTCCAACATCCTCTTAATTGTCTGCCAGGAACCGTGACTGCCGTGAATCGCCAGCGGGATAGCCATTTCATCGTATGTGTGACTTGGCCTGACGATTGTAACTGGAAAACCAGTCTGTCGGCAGGCTTGCATATAGACTTCCTCACAGGCTATCTTTTGCTGTGAATAAGTCCAGAAGGGGTTGATCAGCGGTGTGCTTTCTGTTATCACCGAATCAACAGGCGGCTTTTGATAAGCGGACGCTGAACTGATAAAAATGTATTGCCCGCACCTGTCTTGAAACAAACGGATATCGCGTTTTGCTTCTTCAGGTGTGAAAACAATAAAGTTCGCGATCACATCAAAAGTCTTATCTTTTAACCAGTCACTCACTGTTTCAGTATCCGAGATATCGGCTGTAAACTGGCTAAGATGCTTTGATTCGGGAATACGATTAGCTTGTTTGCCTCGATTGAGCAAGGTTAGATCCCAGCCCTGCTCAAGCATTTTAGCGCAGACAGATGTACTGATTCTGCCTGTGCCGCCAATGATCAGTGCTTTCATCATGTTATCCCCTTTCATGTTCAGCTATATTGCTGTTGAGTCTCTTTTGTGTTTTATGTGGTGGCTCATTTCCATTGTATCAGTCATCCTGACTGATATAAAGAAGGCGGCATCCTGGAAGTTAATCCTGGCAGAAGTGAAAAAAGATAAATGAGCTGGCCGATAAGTGCTTGCTGCCTTTGTCTTTTCAGCTGCTTGACAGGTTAGGCTGGACAACTTAGAATATAACCAGAGCGAAACGTTTCGCTCTGTAAGGGAGTGTGCCATGCCTGCTACGATGAAAGATATCGCCCGGCTTACAGGATTATCACTGGCGACCATTTCGAAATATCTTAATGGCGGTCATGTTTTGCCTGCTAATCAGCGCGCTATTGAACAGGCGATCAATCAACTGGGCTATACCGTTAATTCAGTAGCCAGGAGTCTGAAAACGCGTCGCAGTATGACGATTGGCGTTCTGATCCCTCATCTTGAAAATGTTTTTTCCACCAGTATTATTTCTGAGCTGGAAGATAAGCTGCACCAGGTGGGCTACAGTACCATTATCTGTGATTACCATCATGATCCTGAAATGGAGGCGGAGAAGCTGGATTTTCTTGCTCACAGGCAGATAGACGGGCTGGTGATGATGCCGCTGTCGGGATGCAGGGACGCACTCGTGAAATTACGAGAACGCCAAATCCCAGTTGTGCTGATTGACAGACCGGTGGAAGGCCTGGATTGTGACGCTGTACTGGTTAAAAACAGGAAAGCCAGCTTTCAGGCAGTCAGCCGGCTGGCTGAAGCGGGTCATGAACGCATCGCGATTATCTGCGGTCCCCAAGGTGTTTACACGGCAGATGAGCGGCTTTATGGATATATGGACGCGCTGAAGCATTACCAGATCAAGCTGGATGAAGATTTAGTTCAATATGGCAATTACGACACAAAGAGCGGTTATGTCCTGACTGCCAGGCTGCTGGACAGACAAAAGCCGCCGACAGCTGTTTTTGTGACGAATCATGAAATGACCTATGGATCTGTACTGGCGGTTAATGAGCGGGATCTGCTGATGCCAAAGCAGCTGTCGCTGATTGGATTTGACCATAAGCTGCTCAATCAGGTGCTGCGGCCGCCGCTGGCGGTTGTTACGCAGCCGCTGAAACAGATCGGCCAGACAGTCGCTGAGCTTCTTGTGCACAGATTGACTGGAATTAACAGGCAAGAGCCCGCAATTATAAAGTATCTGGACGCGGTCTGGCACGATGGTGGTTCCTACGGGCCGCTCAGCTGATTTGAGCTCAAACCCGGCAATGGCGAATAATGGTCGTGCTGCTAAGCTTCGCTGCAGGCCGCAAGAACATCAGCAGCGCTGTGACTTGTCAAATAGATGAAAACCCGGCAGATACGAACAGATTGCCGACAAAGCAGCAGCAAATAAATTCATAAAAGAAAGAGGTAACAGCATGCAACTGCCAGTCAAACATTTAAGAAACGGCGATTCGATACCCGGTATAGGTTTAGGTACATTTGGATCTGATCGCTATGATCCGCGGACGGTGTCCAGTGCGGTACGCCAAGCGATTGACATGGGATACAGACTCATTGACTGCGCGGCAGTTTACGGTAATGAGCCGCTTATCGGTGAAATTCTGGATGAAGTTTGCCGCGACTCAACCAATCCGGTCAGACGTTCCGATCTTTTTATTGTGTCTAAGGTCTGGAACGACAGTCACGGAAAAAGAGATGTCTATCGTTCCTGCACGCAGTCACTGAAAGATCTGCGGCTTGAGTACCTGGACCTTTATATTGTCCACTGGCCTTTCCCAAATTATCATCCCAAAGGAGCGCCGCCTGATTATCATAACCCGGACGCGAAGCCGTATATTCATGAACGTTTTATGGAAACCTGGCGGCAGATGGAGCGTTTGCGGCAGGCTGGTTTTGTCAGGCACATCGGCACATCGAATATGACCATTCCTAAACTTGAGAAACTCGTTCAGGACTGTGTGATTATGCCCAGTGCTAATGAAATGGAACTGCATCCAACTTTTCAGCAGCCTGAGCTGTTTGATTATTGCCGCGAACTGAATATTCTGCCAATTGGCTATAGTCCGCTTGGTTCACCGTCACGTCCGCAGCGGGATAAAACTCCAGATGATCTGGTTGACATGGAACAGGATGTGGTGACCAGCATCGCGAAAAACCACGGACTGCACCCGGCTCAGGTCTGCCTGAAGTGGGCGGTGCAAAGAGGGCAGGTACCTATTCCGTTTTCTGTTAAGGAAAAACAGCTTCTGTCAAATCTGGAGGCAGTATCCGGTGAACCGCTCAGTGATCAGGAAATGGAAAAACTGAAAGAAGTGGACAGCGACAACCGATTGATCAAAGGCCAGGTTTTTCTCTGGGATGGCGCGAAAGACTGGCGTGATCTTTGGGATATAAATGGCCAGATCACAACCTGATTAAACGCAAAGCCAGATAAACAACCGTTTACTGAACTATGCTCAAAAGCATATAGCATTCACTTTTAGAAGAATGAGAGGAGATTATCATGACTATTGATAAAAAAATGAAGGCGGCCTATTTGCCCGGCAACAGCAGTATTCTGATCAAAGAGGTTGATGTACCTGAGCCAGGACATGGCCAGGTGCTGATTCGTACAAAATCATCTACCATCTGCGGCAGTGACATCCGTGCTATTTACCGCGAGCATGTGGGAAAAGGCCCAGAAGGATACCAGAATAAAATCGCCGGACATGAACCGGCAGGCCAGATTGTCAGATGCGGGCCGGGTATGCGCCGGTTTAAAGAGGGTGACCGGGTTGTTCTGTACCACATATCAGGGTGCGGTTTATGTATGGACTGCCGCCAGGGTTATATGATCAGCTGTACCAGTGATCTGCGGGCCGCCTACGGCTGGCAGCGTGACGGCGGTATGGCGCCTTATATTCTGGCAGAAGAAAAAGACTGTATCCCCCTGCCGGACGAGCTGACCTATACCGATGGCGCCCAGGTTGCCTGCGGATTTGGCACTGTCTACGAAGGTCTGGAAAAAATTGGTATTTCTGGTAATGACGCGGTTCTGGTCGTTGGCCTGGGGCCGGTAGGACTGGCAACAATGATGCTGGCAAGAGCGATGGGCGCTGACAAAGTATATGGCGTTGATATCACTAAGGAGCGCTGCCAGCTTGCGATCGAAAAAGGGCTGGCCGATGAAGCGGTTGTTTCAGGTTCAGACACACTGGAAAAAATACTGGCGTGGACGGAAGGTCGCGGTGTAGAGCGGTCAATTGATTGTTCCGGACATACCGATGGCCGGAGTCTGGCGATTCAAGCGACCCGCAAATGGGGGCGTATCGCTTTTGTTGGAGAAGGCGGGACCGTGACGTTTAACCCCAGTCCCGATATCATTCATGATCAGAAAACGATTTATGGTTCCTGGGTCACCAGTACCTGGAAAATGGAGGAGCTGGTGTCGAAGCTTGTTCGCTGGAACATTCACCCGGAAGATCTGGTCACGCATCGGTTCACACTCGACCAGGCAGACGAAGCGTATCGGCTGATGGCTGAGGGCCGCTGCGGCAAGGTCGCGATTGTTTTTGATGAAGAAATCCAATAGGGCATATCATAACCTGTAAGCCTGGTTACAGCGTTGAGAAAAGAAAAAGAATATAAATATATTCGTTGATATGACAGCCTTGTTCAAAACTGACAGGTACTCATACCAACAATTTCCAGTAGATTTTTCATTGCCGAAAGCGAGGACTTCTGCTTATGAGACATGGACTGAAACAAGAGTTAACGCAGACAATTGAAAAGCAGGAAAAGGACCAGGCATTTAAACTAGCGTTCGCGGCGCTTGACAAGGGTGAGCTTACGATTCCGGAGCTTTATCAGCAAGTTCTTGCCACGACGCTCAATAACCTGATGGTATCAGAAGCGGAAATGGACGATCTGATCTGGTATGAACATACATTGTCATCCATTGTACGAAGCATTATTGAGGCGGCCTATCCTTATGTCTTAAAGGAAAGAGAGAAGCAGAAACGTGTCTGCGATAAACGGGTTCTGGTTTTCTGTCCTGCCCGTGAGGACCATGAAATTGGAGCCCGTATGGTAGCGGATTTTTTTGTGATCATGGGCTATAAAGTGACGTTTCTGGGTGCCAATACGCCTGAATCAACCGTTCAGCGAGCGGTTGCCAATCTTAAACCGGATTATCTTTCTATCAGTGTTTCAAACCGATACAACTTGTTTGAAACGAAAAGGCTTATTCAGTCTTTGCGCCAGAATACGACTGACGCGGTTAAAATCATTGTCGGTGGTTCTGCTTTCAGCAACAATGAGCAAGCTGCTCAAGAGGTTGGTGCGGATCTGCTGATGAAAACCTTTGGAGATGTTGAAAAACTAAGAAAAAATGAGGAGGCAGACATATGAGACTAGCATTTAAAATCGCCTCCAGATTCCTATTGGCCAGTCGAGGACAGACCCTTCTGATTATTGTCGGAATAGTGATAGGTGTATCAGTTCAGGTATTCATTGGGTCGCTGATCGATGGCCTTCAGCGGTCGCTTGTTGACACGACCGTTGGCAGTACGTCTCAGATAACGATATCAGATCAGGAGAGAAATGGCTATTTCAGTCTGGATCAACAGCTTTTTGAGTCGTTAAGTAATGATGAGAGAACAACAGCTGTTTCCAGAGTTGTTAATGGCGCCGCGTTTGTATCATCAGCAGACGATACCTTTCCTGTTCAAGTCAGAGGGTTCATTTTTGAGGAAGCAGAACCTATTTATAAAGTTCAGGAGCAATTGGTCTCAGGTATGCTGCCGCGACGGCCAGATGAGATCCTGATTGGCACCAGTCTGGCATCTGACACTTCAGTCACTGAAGGTGGCGAGCTTGTTCTGCTGACTCCGGAAGGCAATAGCAGGACGGTCACCATATCCGGCATTTTTGATCTGAAAGTCGCCTCGCTCAATCAATCTTGGGTTTTGACAGATATAAGTACAGCACAAGATGTTTTTTCTGTGTCGGAGAGAATCAGCGCGATTGAGATGCAGGTTGAGGATGTTTTCGCTGCCGACCTCATCGCCTCAGAGTGGGAAGACCAACTTCCTGAAGGGCAGCAGATCACGAACTGGAAAGATGAAAACGAGCAGCTGCTCAGCGGCCTTGCTGGCCAGTCAGCTTCAAGCTATATGATTCAGGTCTTTGTTCTGCTGGCGGTTCTGCTTGGTATCAGCTCGGTCCTGGCCATATCAGTCGTCCAGAAGTCAAGGCAGATTGGCATTCTAAAAGCGATGGGAATCAAAAATAAAACCGCCAGTCAGATCTTTTTACTTCAGGGTTTTCTGCTGGGCATGATCGGGGCCGCGGCCGGCGCGTTGCTGGGGCTTGGTTTATCATACGCGTTTTCTGTTTTCGTCCAGAATCCTGACGGAACACCGCTGGTTCCTTTTTTCTTTGACCCTGTCTTTGTTATCTTTTCTTTTGTGATTGCTGTAGCAGCCGCTACTTTGTCGGCGCTGGTGCCAGCACGAAAATCATCTAAACTCAATCCGATCGAGGTGATTAAAAATGGCTGATGTGATCAATTTGCGGAAAATCAATAAGATCTATGGTGAAAAGGTGAAGACGCAAGTTTTATTTGACGTAGACCTGGCTTTTAGCGAACAATCTTTTAACGCGATCATTGGCGCTTCAGGTAGCGGCAAATCAACTTTAATGAATATTATGGGTACACTGGATCAGCCCAGCAGCGGTGAAGTCCTGATCAACCAAGTCAAAACCAGCCAGATGAAGGCCAGCCAACTGGCAGAACTGCGCAATCAGACTATCGGCTTTATTTT
>SLMY01000241.1 GCA_007133255.1 Clostridiales bacterium | reverse complement strand
TTTTTCAACCTGATCAGACGACTGGACAATGAGAGCGCTGTTTTCACATTCGCCATTAATCCCAAGGACCTCAGGATGTTTTTCTGAGCCGGCGATGATGACCGCCTCACCCCGGGCACTCGCTTCTTTGACAATCTGGTGAATTTTACGAACAAATGGGCAGGTCCTGTCAATAACACTGCAGTTTTTTTCTTTGAGGCGGTTAATCGTGTCCGGCGGAACCCCATGAGCTCTGATCAGAACCCGCGCACCATCAGGAATATCCTCAATCCGCTCAGCGATATGCATGCCGCGTTCAAGCAGTTCATCAACAACCGCCTGGTTATGGATCAGATAGCCGAACATATACAGCGGACAGACGGTCTGAACTGATTCACTGTCAGATTCTTCAGGTTTATCCTTTTCGCTGATCAAACTGAACGCGGTGTCAACAGCCTTGCGGACACCAAAACAAAATCCTGATGTTTCAGCGACGATAATCTTCATCTGTCTGCTCCTCACTTTCGCTCTTTTTCTCAGGCAGGCTGTCTGGTTTTGAGCGTTTTCTGGCCTTGTCATCCAGATCATATGACTGCCCGGCAAGCGAAAATATTCTTTTCATAATCATCACAGACATTTCTTCAAGCATGGCCGCGTCGGGTTTGTTTCGTCCTGGCGGTTTTTCCAGTTGAAAGACAGGACCAAATATAATCCTCACCTTGTGAAACAACTTGAACTGGCCGTCTACAGCGACCGGCAGCAAAGGTACATTTGTCTTCAGGGCAAAATGGGCCGCGCCGCTGCGGGGACGAACCTTGCGCAGCTCCGCGTACCGGACACGGGTTCCCTGCGGAAACATGCCAACTATCTTCCGGTCGCGAATCGCGCCGATAATCCCGCGCGCGGTGGCGACATCAGCTTTATCGCGGTTAACCGGTATACCATCCATCGCGTAGAAAAAGCGACCGAAGAAAGGTATGTCGAACAGCTCCTTTTTACCAACCCAGGAGACCCATTGATGATCAATCACACAGTGAATGGCGACTACATCAGCCAGATGTGTATGATTCGCGATCACCATCAGCGGGCCTTCATCAGGAATCTGCTCAAGGCCTTCATATCGGACGCGATATAAAAGATTAACCGCTATAAATAAAAAGCGCTTGATAATCCGCTTCGAAAGCGGCTGCTTCACTTTGAGAAGGCGCCGTTTTTCATTGAGCTGTAAAGGTTTTCTGATCATGACACCTGCCTGTCCAGAATCTTGCTGATTAACACGTCAACTACTTCATCAATCGTCAGTTGTGTTGTATCAACCAACATGGCGTCCTCTGCCTGGCGCAGCGGAGCGAACGCGCGCTCAGAGTCCTGGCGGTCACGCCTTTCCATATCCATGCGCACCGCTTCCAGACTTGAAGCCTGATCACCGCGGCCGCGCAAATCCGCCAGACGCCTTTTGGCCCGTTCACTCGCCGACGCGGTCAGAAAAAACTTAAATGGCGCGTCCGGGAGTACATATGTGCCGATATCGCGGCCATCGAGAATCAAAGGCTGACGGGCAGCTATCTCACGCTGGATCTTAACCAGCGCTTTACGTACAACAGGCAGAGCGCTGACATCAGAAGCCGCCATCGATACGTCTGGCGTTCTGATATCGTTTGTCACATCCTGACCATCAATAAAGATCCGCTGTTCCTGATCGATAAATCGAATATCAAGATCGGTTTTTTTCAGCATGTCACCGATTTGGGCCTCGTGGCTGGTGCTGATACCTTCGCGCAGTGCTTTCAGGCCAACCGCCCGGTACATCGCACCGGTATCCAGGTAGAGAATATTCAGCTTTTTCGCGACCAGACGGGCAATTGTGCTTTTACCGGCACCGGCCGGTCCGTCTACGGCAATGATCAATTGTTCTTCAGGTACCATGGCTAACCTTCCTTTATTGATTAAGATGAATCAATAAACAGCGCTGGCTTAAACGAGCGGTTTGTAGTCCTGCCGACTATTTCAGTTTACGTATGACTCATACAATGTCTATTTAAGTATCTTTTACAGACCCTTCAGACTGCGTGCCATTCAAACTACACGATGTCCCAGCCCAATCGATATTTCATTCAGATGAAGCAGGCCAATGCCAAAATAGGCACAGACGCCAATATGATCTTCAAAACGGGCAATGCCGATTTTACCGCCGACATTGAGTCCGACAGCCTTTTGCATCAGCTGCGACACAGCTTCATGAGCAGCACCGGCGACAGCGCCCTCTTCCGCATGTGTTGAGCCAATCACATGTTCACGTTTAGCGGCGATAACAGCCCGTTCAATGATCTTGGATACCGAGGCGATAAACTCTCCGCCGAAATCAACAGCTGCCGCGTTAACAAATTGCTGCCTGGCTGAGTCAATCAGATCACGTTCTTCCTGGCGACTGGTTGTCAGCGCGATCTTGATAGCAGTTGAGGCAGCCAGCTTACTGCCCCCGGAACTTTGATCAGACATTCTCAAGATCTCCTTTGTCATAGACTTCATACTCATCCCAGATACTTTCAAGTTTTTCCAAAGTTTCCGTGACATGTTCCTGACGTTTGAAGCCGATGGCGGCAATCAAGGCGTTGATCACACTTAACGGCGCAACCAGAGAATCGACAAAGGAGGTCATATCACTGGGAGCCATCAGGCAAACATCCGCGGTGTCGGCGACGGGGGTATCGCCTTTGTCGGTG
>SLMY01000132.1 GCA_007133255.1 Clostridiales bacterium | reverse complement strand
TGAAAAATGGCGGTTAAATTCTTCCTGAACCACCTTCATATCAGCGCCGTCATGTAGTTTCTGGATTAATTCCCTAAGTTTTTCTTGTCTTCTTTTTTGTTGATTGTCAATAAGCTCACTCATTCAGGTGACCTCCCTGTTAAAAAGAATATTATTCTCTAGATGAATATGCTGAAACAAGTCCTCTTCAAGTGCCTGTAGTTTATTATACAATAATTCAAAAGTTGTGCAGGCATCATCTGGCAACAGATAGTCATTGGTTATCTGACGCATGCTTTTCAGTGCCGCGCCGGCGTTTTCATGTTCCTGCCGCAATTCGCTGATAACGTCTTTCATCTGGTTGGTTTGTTTTGGCTCATTTACCTGTTTTTGCTGATGATAGTACGGGAAAAGTAATATTTCTTCCTTGACCAAGTGCTGCTCTATCTCACCGCGCAGATGACTGTAAGCTGAATGCAGCTTAAATAACTCAGGATGATTAACGCCGTGCGCCTGCATAACCGCGTCCATCAGCTCGCTGATGATCGGCAGATTTTCTCTCATATAGCGGTGATGCCTGGCTTCTATCTGGTCAGCCAGCGCGTCAGATTCAAGTTCCGATTCTTTTTTTGTCTGGTTATCCAGATTTTTTTGAGCTATCGTTTCCAGCTCAGACATGAGTTTATCCAAGTCCAGGTCCGCTTCCTGCGCAGCCTGTTCCAAAGTGCGCTGCCCTCCGCAGCAGTAATCAATTTTCTGCTGATTAAAGTATCTCGCTGCCTCCGGCACCAAACTTACCGTTTCTCCAAGTGTTAATGCAGATAATATATTTTTCATGTTATTGGCCTCCTAAATTGATTGCGTTGTGTTTGTTATGTCAATTCTAACAAGGCCGGTTCGCTTAATCTGTGATTAAAATCAAATTTCCTGACTTAGTGCAAAAAAGATCATTGCCCTTGTCCTCGATAATAACCATGACCCTTATTCTCGACAGAAAAATAGACTGATTGCCAGAGAATCCATCAGAATATATCTGTCAAAGCTTGACTCTCCCCATACCTGAAGTCAGGAGTTATGCACCTGTCCTGGCAAACTGATTTCCAGGCATAGTGTTTACTTTTTACCTGCATCCTTCAGTCAGAAAATTCCTTCAAAGCCTGCTGATTTCGGATCAGAATCATTTTATGGCCTATACTCTGAATGATATTTTCAGTCTCCAGCTGGCTAAGCTTTCTTGAAACAGTTTCACGAGTAATACCAATATAACTGGCCAGTCCTTCACGGCTCAATGGCAGCCGGACATATATACCTTCTTTTTGCTGTACGCCATATTGTTCCGCGAAATCAAGCAAAGCCGTGCTGATGCGCGCTTCAATACTGCGTTGTCCCATATTCTGTATCATCTGTTCCAGCCGGCTTAATCTTCTGCTGAGCGAGTGAATAATCTGCATACTGATCTCAGCATGCTCCTGAATAAACTGATGAAAGCTTTCGGCTGTCAACTGGCACAGTTTCACATCTGTCAACGCTTCTACCTGATAAGGTGATTCCTGAGCCAGAATTAAGTCACGTTCACCAAGAAAGTCGCCTTCACTATAAATATATAAGATCTGCTCACGTCCATCGGCTGTATACCGGCAGGCTTTTGCCTGGCCTTCGCTGATAATAGTCAGCCGATCGTTTTTAACACCTGCTTCAATAAAGACAGCACCGGCCGGTACATCTTGATGAATAATTCGCCTGGCGATGCTTTCAAGCGCTTCATACGGCAAAGTTGAGAAAACAGGTATTTTATGTGTACATAAATTATCGAGGCATCTTTGACAAGCCCTGTCACAATGACTGTTCATTCAATCACCTCAGCATCTGTCCAGATATTCTTCAGCGGATAAAGACGGATTTCATCTATACAAGTTTCCTGGTCCGCAGTCAGCATGAGTCGATTCAGATTATAATCACTGATATGCAACTGCGCTGCATAAATCAGACCTTTGTCGGCAAACAGCTCAATTCCACATGTATCAATCATTAAGCGGATCTCTAGCTGGTCAGAAGTAAGACTGAGCGGTATTTGCTCTTTATTCAGGCTGATTTGATTATTCTCAGCATCCACATGCACAGTTATTCCAAACAGACTCATTTGAAAAACCTGTTTTCTGTTTTGAGTCCTGATCATCAGTTCATATGCCCGCTGTTCCAAAGACGCGGCCAGACAAAGGGTATCCGATTCAATATCAGGTTTTTGCCAGGACAAGCGTTTCATCCGCAGCCCCTTAGACTCCGGCACAGGTTCTGACTTCAGATAATAGCGCTGATCAATCTTTACAAGTGATACATCACAGGGCAGGCTCATCTGGCATTCAAATGGGCTGCCGGGGCAGTGAACAGCCTGCCAGGTTACGCGAATAGTCCGCTCTCCCGTATTATTAAAGGTCTGCGCCGCGTAGCTGTTTCTTTTTCCATGATAATACCGCTGGACAGGTTGTTCAGGTATAAATGCCTTTTTTTCTTTGCTGACAGATCCAACCAGATAATAATCGGAGGCTCCAGCGAAAACCCACTTGCAGACACCCGGCTCATTTTCCACCTGTAATCTGTAAAAATCAGGGCACTCATCATCACCTTCCAGTTCAAGGCGCTGCATCTCCTACCAGTCAATCAGATTATCTGAGGATAAAAGCATATAATCACTTTTTTCCAGGGAAAGCGCCATAAGATACTGTTCAAG
>SLMY01000209.1 GCA_007133255.1 Clostridiales bacterium | reverse complement strand
ATTAAAAAGAAAAATGTTGAAGGCAGGCAGATCGATGCGATTGTGACGGCAGATTTGCTCAATGGTAATCGTGATAACTACCGTCATTTGTTTCGGGGAATGGATACGGTCATTCATTCTGGTTTTATCAAAGCCAGGGATGGGGAGGATCCGTTTTTTGCTGAACTGGATAACGTTAAAATGGCCTATAATGTCTATCAGACCTGCCTTGAAGAGAATGTGCGCAGGGTGATTATGATCAGCTCAAATCATGCCGGTGATTACTATGAAAATCTGATTCACCAGGGACTGATGCTGAGCGTAACGCCGGACATGGCACCATATTCAGATAATTACTATGGCTGGGCCAAAATTTCCTACGAAGCACTGGGCTTTGTTTTTGCCACCGGCAAAATGAATGGACAAAAGAAACTGGAAAATGTTCAGATCAGAATCGGAGCACCGCGGGAAGACGATATCAAATCGTGCGAAATTGGCGATCTGGTCAAAATGCACAGGGATCTTGGCGCTTATCTGAGCCTGCGTGACGAAATCCAGTTGATCGCAAAAAGTATTGAGACACCCTCAATTGATGATGAAAACGGTGTCCCTTTTCAGATATTTTATGGTGTCAGCAACAACACCCACAATTTCTGGGATATCGGTAATGCCAGAAGAGTGATTGGCTATGATCCGCAGGACAACAGCAGCGAACGCTTTGCTGATGACGTTGCCAGAATCTCACAGGCAGCCAGCGCAGCAAAATAGCCTTATGCCCGAGAAATACGCTGAAGCATTTTTTCTTCTTCCTAAAAGGTACCACGTACCTTTTAGGAAGAGCATCATTCTCATAGCCTGCGCTCACATGCCCTTCCGCGTTGGAACGTGGTATCCGCCCGTTACAATATTCGTGAGAAAATCATGATTAGTGTAAACCACTTGTCCCATTATCGGAACCAGTCTGCCACCGCTGGGATTTCCGGTTTATACACCATCAAAATGAAGACAGCCAAAAGTGGCAGAACGCCAGCCATGCTGATCCACCAACGCAATCTAAGCAGGCGAATCAGTTGATCAGGCAATACCTGATCTCCGGGTTTCAGGCCTGATATGAGCTGTTTAATTTTATACTGGGTTGGAATGTCACCCAGCACCCAAAAGATGCCGGATAATAGAAAAAGAAGAAAGCTAACTGAAAGCCAGCCAACCTGCCACAATTCTCCCCAGTTAAAACTCAGAGATAGTCCCGCCAGCAGCAAAATGATGATCAGGGGAGATGAAAACAGGGCGTCTAATAAAGCTACGGTATTGTAGGTATGCAAAATGACTGCTTTACTGCCGGAGGCAAAGCTGCGCTGTTCCCACAGCATCCCTGCCACTGCGTTGGCAAAAAACAAGGTAGCCGCTGCGATGTGTATAAAGCGGGCATGACTGTAGACGGCAGGATGTACCAGAAGCGCTGTAAAGGCTTCCTGAAAGAAAACTGCGAATCCTATGATTCCCGCCATAATGGCCAGAAAGCCGATCAGAACATGATTTGTCTTCATAAATAAAATCCTTATAATGGATATTGAACCATACTATCAAATACTTTACAATATTGAATTGAACCATCGTGCGCAATCTCCTTCTAAGCCGCAGGATCAAGGTGGAGAGGGTTCACTCAAGATCATAAACAATCAATAACATGATATCATGTCCTCAGCAGGTTATCTGTATGAATGCCGCTTAAGATACGTAAGGAACTCGTGCATCATGAAATCAACGATAAAAAAATACTGGCCCCAGTACAAGTGGTCAAATGTTTTTACAATGATCAAGAACATAAAACGGCAGCCCGAACGAAACACAGAGCCTTTCCGGGACAAGCTTGTTGTCATCACCGGAGCCACGGCAGGGATTGGTTATTATACCGTCCGGAAATATGCGTCTATGGGTGCCCGAATTATTATGGTCAATAGAAACAAGGAGAAATCGGAGCGAGTCGTTCGGGAAATAACCGAAAAATACGGCACCCCGATTGAGTATATCCTTGCTGATTTATCTTTGCTGACTGATATAAAGAAAACAGGGCAATATTTCTTGTCTCTGGAAAAACCGATCGATGTCCTGATTCACAACGCGGGTGTCCACCTGGAGTCCCGTGAAGAAACACCAGATGGCCTGGAGGTTAATTTCGCGATACATTATCTTTGTCCCCTGATTATAACCCGGATGCTTATGCCAAAATATCAGCGGGACATGGCAGGCAGAATCATTTTTGTCAGTTCAGAGGCGTATCGATTTGTTGTGTGGGGGCTCGATCTTGACGACTTGCAGTGGAAACAGCGGCGCTACTCCGGAATTAAGGCCTATGGCGCCGGAAAACTGGCACAGTTTCTTGTTATGCATATCCTCGCCGGGAAGTTGGCGCCCTGTAACGTGACCCTGATCGCGATGCATCCTGGTATCGTCAGGACAGAGACAGGCAAGGATAACGGAAAATTGTATCAATGGTATAAAAAGAATATAATTGACAGATATTCAGATTCACCGGAAAAATCAGCTGAAGCCCTGTACTATCTCGGAACATCTCCGGAGGTGGCACATACCAGCGACGTTTTTTTCCATCTGACGACAGAAGAAGAACTAACACCACCCGGCCGGGATTTTGAGGCAGCGGAAGCGCTCTGGGAAAAAACCCGGGAGCTATTGTATGAAAAAGGTGTAGCGCTGTGATTGAAAAGGATATTAT
>SLMY01000089.1 GCA_007133255.1 Clostridiales bacterium | reverse complement strand
CTGCTGTCGGTCCTTTTTGCGCTGCGGGCACTGGGTCTGATATAATCTTATACCTGATATAAAATTTTGGGAGTATTCATGTGAAAGCTGTAATATTTGATCTGGACGGAACGCTGCTCGATACGCTGGCTGACCTGGCTGACGCGGTTAACCTGGCCTTAAAGGAAAACCGTTTGCCGGGATTACCGACGCAGCGCTATAAACAGCTGGTTGGCTCCGGCGTGATTCATTTGTGCCGCCGGGCTGTCTCGGAAGCCGGAGAGATGCCGCTGGAACAGGTGCCAGATAGCCTGACCGCAAAAATGATGACTGGTTTTGTCAGGCATTATAATGATTGCTGGGATAAAAAAACGCGTCTTTACCCTGGTATAGAGACGTTACTGGCAGAACTGTCACAACGAAAAGTGCCTATGGCCATTCTATCAAATAAGCCAGACGCCTTTACTCAGAAAATAGTCAGGCGCTTTTTCCCTCAGCAGCCTTTCAAGGTTGTTTATGGTCAACATGATGTATGGCCAAAAAAACCTGATCCTTCTCTGGCACATGAGATATGCCGCCAGATGGAAGTTTCGCCGCGACAGACAGTCCTGGTGGGCGATTCAGGATCTGATATGCAGACCGCCGTCAACGGCGGCTTTTATCCAGTCGGTGTCCTCTGGGGTTTTCGAGACCGGGATGAGCTGACTGCGGGCGGTGCCCGCCGGCTGGCGGCAGACAGCAGCAGCTTGCTGCGTTACTTGCTCGAGGAGTTGAGCTAAAAGATGAAACCAACTGACGACTATCAGCAAATAAATGATATACAGGCTGAGCAGACAGCAAAGCCGCCAGAAGCAAAGCGACGCAGCAGGGCAGGGAACAATCAGCGGACACGGCGGCTGCTTCTGGCTGTTTTGTGGCCGCTGCCGGCTCTGCTGGCGTTTTCTGGCCAGCGGCTGCTGGCCACTGTTCCGGATTTCGTGGAAAAATGGCACGCGCAGCGTTTGTTTCGTTTGCTTTCAGTGCCTGTCAGCTGGCTCACGTCAAAAGTTCCGGTTTCCCTGACGGAAATAGGCGCGCTGCTGGGCATCCCGCTGCTGCTGGCGCTGCTGGTCCTTTTTATCATCAGAACAGTCAGAAGACCTGGTCAGCGGCTCACACGCCTTGGCTGGCTGGGCAGAACACTGGCCTGGACAATCAGCCTGCTTTATCTTGTCTTCATGCTGCTTCATGGCTTTAACTATGCCAGGCAGCCGGTCGCCGTCTCGTTTGATCTGCCGGTCAGAGAGCGAAGCGGTGAAGAACTCGCTGAAGCTGCGGACTGGATGATTCAGCAGATCAATGCCATGCGTCCAACGCTTCCGGAAAATGAAGCTGGTGTTTTTACCGTCCGTGAATCTATTCGCCAAAAGCTGAAAACAGCTGACGCGGGCTACCATGCCGCCGCAGCCGAGTATCCGCTTCTGGCCGGCCATCCGGTTCGCGTGAAAGCGGTGTTTGCCTCACCTTACTGGTCCTATACCGGGATATCCGGCATGTATTTCCCATTTTTTGTTGAAGCGAATGTCAATATTGATATGCCCCATCATCAGGTGCTGGATTCAGCCATGCATGAGATCGCGCATCTTCGAGGTTTCGCGCGGGAAGATGAAGCCAATTTTCTGGCATTCCTGACCGGGCTTTATCACCCCGATCCGGATTACCGGTACGCGGCACTGCTGAGTACAGCCAACCGCAGCCTGAATGCTTTGTATCGCTCAGATCGTGAGCTGCATGCCGAGCTGCTTGGCAGGCTCCATGAAGCGCCGCGCCGAGATCTGCAGGCAGCCGCAGCTTACTGGCGCCAGTTTGAAGGACCGGTGCGTGAAGCTTCAACAACAGTAAACCACGCATATCTTCAGGCTAACCTGCAAGAAGACGGCGTGCGCAGTTATGGAAGAATGGTCGATCTGGCGCTTGCCTGGTATGAGCAAACCAGAGATGCCGGGCAGCTGGAGTTTTTTGAGATTGAATCATAAAACCTAAGATATTCAGGAGATTGTATGCCAATAATTGAATGCCGCGGTGAAAATCTCGCGGCGCCGCTTAGTGAAGTGCTGCGCCTTTTCTGCGGACCGGTGACTTATTTGTCAGAAACAACTTTGCAGGCAGAGCAGGATCACCCGCGACTGATCTGCCAGGTTAATGGTAATCAGGTACTTGTCTATCTGGCTTCAGAAGCAAGCAGCGAGTCGTTGCCGGGGCCGATGATTTTGGCGGCTGATGTCAGACGTGAGGCAAGAAGGCAGTTGTATCGCCTGCTCAGCGACCTGACCGGGATCCGCTTCCCCTGGGGATCACTGACCGGCATCCGGCCAACTTTAATGGCGCTTGACGCGTTAAATGAACTAGGTGACACTGACCAGGCAGTTGAAGTGATGCGAAACCGCTGGATGGTCGCGCCGGACCAGGCACACCTGGCTGTCAGAGTTGCTGAAGCTGAACAGCAGCTGATGCGGGAGCTTGAAGCTGAGCGGCCGCTGCTGTATATCGGGATACCGTTTTGTCCGAGCCGTTGCCTGTACTGCAGTTTTATCACACAGGAAGCACAGCGTCAGCAGCATCTTCTTGAGCCGTTCTGTGAGAAACTGGTTGAGGAACTGCGAACGCTGCTGGCTTTAACCAGCATAAAACCTCGTGTTATCTATGTGGGCGGAGGAACACCATCAAGCCTGCCGGAAAACCTGCTGGCCTGGCT
>SLMY01000052.1 GCA_007133255.1 Clostridiales bacterium | reverse complement strand
TTTAATATAACGCGTCACCAGCATCATGTATAGTGTTTATGTTACTGAAAAGAGTCTGTTGGGGGTTGTCAGTCAATGTTTGCTCATTGAGTTGACAACCATAAACTTTACAGGTCGTTTTTTAACTGGCAGAAGCCTGTCTGACCCGCTTATGATCGTATGAGCTTTTTCTGTTTGCTGCCTGCCTGTCGGAGCGTGAGCCAGACTGGTCATTCCTGGCTCCGTTTGGCTGATGGCTTCCCTTATTAGAACGTGCCGCTTTGCTGTATTGACTAGGTTGATAAGGCCGATTTTTCTTTCCGGAACGTTTATGGTCCGGCCGGCTGTTTCTCTTATATCTGTCTTGACGGCTGTCTTGTCCGGAAGCTCTCAATTGCTTAAGATAATCTTCATAAGGGACAACCGCTTCAATCTCATCAGTCTGACTCACCTGATCAGACATAGACTGCCTGAGCATCGCGGCTGCCAGATCGTGAGCGGTCATGGGCTGTTTATCAGGGTGCAAGGCATTCCTTTTTTCCAGATATGACTCAATATAAGCCAGGTACTGGTCATGACCTTGCTCTTCAAAACCCTCAGCGGCAGCTGTCAGCCTCTGCTTAACCTGCCTGTGTGTGACTGATTTTAATGTAGGTACGTCTGACTTGCTGATAGTTGATTTGGTGAATCTTTCTATTTGCCTCAAAGTCAGAATTTCGCGACCCACAACGAAAGTAAAAGCTTTACCTTCTTTGCCTGCTCTTCCGGTTCTGCCGATCCTGTGAACATAATACTCGTCATCCTGCGGCACATCGTAGTTTATCACCAGTTCAATGTCATCAACATCAATACCTCGGGCAGCGACATCAGTAGCCACCAGTATACGCAATTCCTTTTTCTTGAACTTATCCATGACTCGTGTGCGAACGCTCTGGTTCATATCACCATGAAGGGATTCAGCTGAGTAACCTCTTGCTTTTAGTTTCTCAGTTAACTCATCGGTACGACGTTTTGTGTTACAGAAGACAAGTGCCAGTTTAACCTGGTCCGCCTCGATCAGACGAGATAAGACTTCAAGCTTATTATGAGCCTTAAGTTCAATGTATTGCTGATCAATTTTCTGAACAGTCATCTGTTTGGCAGCGATCCGCACATGTACAGGGTCTATAAGATATTTATCAGTTAATTCAAGAATCCCTTTTGGCATGGTAGCTGAAAAAAAGATATGCTGAATAGAATCAGGCGCCTCAGACAAAATGGTATCAATATCATCTTTGAAGCCCATATTCAGCATTTCATCAGCCTCATCAAGAATGATGCCGCTTAACTCATGAAGCCTGATTGTTTTTCGTCTCATGTGGTCCATAATCCGGCCGGGCGTACCAACGACAATCTGCGGCTTTTTCTTTAGCGCCAGAATCTGGTGTTGGATAGGCTGACCGCCGTATACAGATGCTATTTTTATCGCCTCTTTGTACTGGCACAATTCGCGAAGCTCCTCCGTGATCTGCATAGCCAGTTCTCTGGTAGGGGACAAAATGAGGTATTGGATGGATTTATTGTCCGGATCTACGCGTTCAATTACAGGAATACCAAAAGCACATGTTTTACCGGTTCCAGTCTGTGCCTGTCCAAGTATATTTCTGCCCTCAAGTATATGAGGTATAGACTCAGCCTGTATTGGAGTCGCTTCAGTAAAGCCCATAGACTCTACAGCGCGTATAATTTCTTTAGATACGGGTAATTCGTTAAAATGATTAATTTTCAAGTGACACCTGTCTTTCCTGATCGATTTATCTATTATAAAACGATATGCAATGTTAGCAGTTTATCTTCATTGACAGATTACTTGTTGCTGAATTTATCTGATAAACAAAACAGGTTCACAGGAATAAGATCGGCAAATCTAAGCAAGATTATCAACCTTATTACAATAACATAATCCCGCGAATTTGTCGATTCATGAACGGATGACAAAAACACTGTATTCTGAGGGTTTAAAACCTGCTCTTAAGGCTTTTGGCACATATGCGACTTCTGCTGTTCACGATACGTTGACTGATTATCATGTGTGTTGGCTAGCTGGATATCAAATGAATCAGGCTTTTTTGTCAACGAACTTACGCGTTCATACATGGTTTTCATCACAAGCATTTCATGTAAGCGCTAAAAAAAGGCAAATCAGCCTGCCAGCAATAAAAAGAGGTGTCTCATGAACATGAAACACCTCCATAGTTTTGCTTGGCTTTACCAACGCGTGTTCAGCGCAAATCGAACCGGTCAGCGTTCATCACTTTATTCCAGGCAGCTATGAAGTCCTCAGCGAATTTTTGTTTCGCGTCTTCGCCGGCATAGACTTCCGCGATTGCTCTCAGCTCTGAGTTTGAACCAAAAATCAAATCAACACGAGTGCCCCTCCATTTTAGTTCGTCTGACTGGCGATCTCTGCCTTCAAAAACATCACAATCTTCATCAACGGGTTGCCATTTAGTACGCATGTCAAGCAGATTGACGAAAAAGTCGTTTGTCAGACTTTCAGGTTTGTTCGTAAAGACACCTAGCTGCGACTGTTCATAATTGGCTTTCAGCATGCGCATGCCGCCAATCAGAACTGTCATTTCCGGTGCGGTTAAACCAAGCAGCTGAGCCCGGTCAACAAGCAGCGCTTCAGTTGAAACGGCATATTTCGCTTTTGTGAAATTTCTGAATCCGTCAGCTTTCGGCTCTAAAACAGAG
>SLMY01000249.1 GCA_007133255.1 Clostridiales bacterium | reverse complement strand
TCGGATAATTGAGCATGGTTACGGGCCCGGTCAGGCTGCCAACCTGTTCAAGCCATTTTTCTGTATCATCAGCAATCCGCTCCATAGGATACTCACTGGCATTAATATAACCATAAGTAGAGGAAGCGAATACCCAGCCGGTTTCTTTGAGCCGCCGCATGATGGCCTGCACCTCTTCTTTGTTAGCGTCTATTTCCGTATCGCTGAGCCATTCCGGCTCATGATTGTTATCCTGTAAAGCCCGGTTTCTCTGGTCCAGCTGGTGACGATCTGTAACCTTGCCGAATATACATTCATATCCACTCAGTGAGATGGTGCCTTTAGCTCCGTTCAGTGAGAAATCCGGATGCTGGCTGACAAAGTTATCCAGTATGCCGATCATCTCACCTTCCCGGTCCACAACCCATTCACCGCGCGCGTCCGGATACACGGCGCTCACGTCGCCGTTCTCATCTAGTACCAGGTCCCAGGCATTGCCCGTTTCACGGCGGCTGGCATAATAATTGAGCCCGTCAATGACAAGGACCAGCGGTTTTTTACCGGCAGGGACTTCCAGAGTCCGCAGACTCCGGTCATCATCATAGATGATATTGGAATCAATCAGAATATAGTCGTTTTCATAAAGCTGCCGCAAAATCGCCTTGAACTCAGCGACTGTGATCATGGCGTCATTGGCAGTCGCGGCATAGGCGTCGCCATCAAAGGCACGGTCGGTATTAACGATCAGCGGCCGGATACTGATAAACTCAGGGTTTAATTGTGTGCGAGCCAGTTCAGGCACAAAAGGCCTGACTTCTGCAAGAGAAGCGGCTATACGTGAATCGCCGGGATAAACGTCTGCCAGCCGTTCAAGGGCCTTGACCGCGGACAGATAGCGGCCGCCCTCCATCAGTGTTTCAGCCTGCCGCATCAAAGGCTCATACATGTCAGCTTCGCAGGCTTCGAGCCAGAGCCGTGTCTGTTCATGAACAAAACCGCTCAGCTCATCATCCTCCAGCACTTGTAAATAAATGTCATGAGCGGTCCAGTATTCGCCATCGGCAATCGCCGCCCTGGCCCTGCTGATGGCAGGCTCAGCCTGAATCATCTGCGGCAGCTGGTCTGGCAGGCCGCCAATCGCGGGTCTCAGGTTGTCCAGATCAGCCAGTTGCTCAAAAACACGTTCAAGCGCCAGCCGGCTCACATCACCTGCTACAAACCCGGCGGCCATTCGTCTGACTTCCTGAGCGATATGAACAGCGGTCACTTCTTCCATCTTCGCGATAAAATCAATGTCCTGCTCGCTGAGCCGCTGCCCGCTTCGCATTTTGACCATGACGGTATCCAGATGCGCCTGCGTGACAGCCTCTATTTCCTGCATCACCTGTTTGTGACGTTCCGCCTGCGTCTGCAGCGGTCCTGTCCCCAGCGCCCGTTCCTGAGCCTGGCGGTACAAGGAAACAGCCGTCTGGTAATCATGATCAGCCAGGGCTGCCTCATACGCCTCAACCGCGCGTGCGAGACTCCGTTCGGTTCTGATCATATAAGCGCCGGTGACCAGTCCGGCGACCAGCGCCAGAAACAAGGCCAGGATCAAAAAGCGCCTGACCCATGGATGGGACTTTGGTTCATCATATATATATAGGTCCCTTTTCATGGTCAGCCCTCCAGTTTTAACTGCCGGTCAGTCAGATCATCTGCTTTCAGGTAAGTACCCACCGCTGGCAGCTTACGTTTTTTATAACCGCGGGTATCTTGCAGTTCTGACTCCTTAAAACGAATGAAGGTCACCACCCGGCTGCCTTTCTTGGGTTTCATCACCTGTATCCCCTGGGTGCTTCGGGTGGTTTTAACCGGAACAGCCTGGCTGTCAAAGACCATCGCCTTATCAATATCACTGACGATAAAAAACTCATCTTCTTCATCAGGTGCCAGATAATGCGCCTTGACCAGCGGCGATTTTGTATTATAAGCGTTAATCAGTTTCTTTCGATTGGTTTTTGTCTGGTAAGCCTGTAAAGGTACGCGCGACACTTTGCCGTTCTCAAAGCCATACAGCATGTGCCCAGCGTAATCATCTTCGGCCATATGGATAAAGACAACCCGCTCACCATCTTCCATCTCAAGCAGATTCGGGGTGTACTCACCCAGCTCAGAAGGCTTGTGATCAGGAATTTCATGGCACTTGAGCTTGTAAACAGTTCCGCGGTCAGAAAAAAACAGCACATCCGACTTGTTTCTGCCTTCCAGTTCCTGGACAATCGTGTCATTGTCTTTTGTTTTAAGTTCACCGGCGCTTCTAAGCGAAGTCAGAGCCAGCTTTTTAATATAGCCATGTTCGGTCAGGAAAAGCCGCAGCCTGAAGTCTTCTATAAAATCAAAAGCAGGTATATGGACAACTTCATCTGCCTGTACAAGGCGGCTGACCCGCGGTTTGCCGTATTTTTTCATCACTTTCTCCAGCGCCGCGATGATCCGCTCGTCGATCAGGCTGGCGTCGGCAAGGGATCGTTTCAGTTTTTTTATCTCGCTGATCAGATTACTCATATCAGCGGTACGCTGCAGTATGTATTCACGGTTCAGCTGGCGCAGCCTGATTTCAGCGATAAATTCCGCCTGGACCGCGTCAATGCCAAAACCGTCCATCAGGTTTCGTAAAACGTCTTTTTCTTTTTCCGTTTCCCTGATAATCCGAATCGCCTTATCGATGTCCAGCAGTATTTTCTCCAGACCTTTGAGCAGAT
>SLMY01000012.1 GCA_007133255.1 Clostridiales bacterium | reverse complement strand
GCACAGGATTGTTCTTAGTTCTGCGGCAGAGAATCTGCATAACACGGTTGATCTCATCTTCCCTGCCTATAATCGGATCAAATCTTTCTTCTCTGGCCATTTGGGTCAAATCCCGACCGAATTTATCGAGTGAAGGCGTTTTGCTGTTATTTTTTTCTTTTCCTTTACCATCCCGCTGGCTCAGATTCCGGTTGATTTCGTTTATATCCGGATCCTCCGGCTGACCGGCCTGGTCGCGCATCATTTCATCACCCGTATTCCGGATCGTTTTTCCGCTGGATATTTTGCGGGAAAGCTGATCATAAAGCGCGCGCGGATCAATTTTATTAGCACGCAATAAGCGCATGGCAACACTATCACCTTCACGAATAATGCCCAGCAATATATGTTCAGGCTGAATGATGTCCAGTTTACGAATGCTTGCCTCATAGCCGCCCAGCTCAAAAACACGTTTTGTCCGCGGTGTAAACATGCTAATTATTTTTTCTGGTTCAATATTAGCTTCCATTTCAATTTCATCAGGCTCTCTGCCGCTCATTTTCATGATGACTGCCTGGACTTTCTCAATGGTCAATCCGGCCTGAGTCAGCATATTGTACGCGAAACCTTCATGCTCTGCCAGAATACCGGCCAGAAGATGCTCCGTTCCAATATAATTCAGACCAAATGATTTTGCTGTGCTGTAGGCTGTTACTAAAACACCACCGCTTCTTTCTGATAATCTCATCATCATATGTAATTCCTCCTAACATGCTGTTGCTTTGAACAGCTGCTTATTTCAGTAAATCCCTGATTATTTTCGCACGTTCACGGTCTCTCTCTTCAGGCGTCATCAACCGGCCGTGAGCTTTCTGAATACTAGCTGGGCCAATAGCTGACTGTATCTGGTTGAGATCCCTTCTGCTGACTGTTTTAAGTAATCCGATTGACTGGCCAAACCGCACATCTGACAAAAGCGATAAAGCTTCTTCCGTTGTCATCAGCCTGGCGAATCTCAGAATGCCGTATGCACGCATGACTTTGTTCTCGATCATGTCCGGCTGCTGATCATATAATGTCACACGGTTATTCCGCTCCTGCTCAATCAATTGCTGCAGCATCCTTTTCAAATCACTGATCAGATCTGTTTCGCTGATCCCCAGTGTCAGCTGGTTGGAAATCTGATATAGATCACCCTGACTCTTACTGTGTTCCCCATACATGCCTCTGACAACAAATCCCATTTTCGACAGGCTTTCAGCAACCGGGCGCATGGCGCCCGCGATCGTCAGTCCCGGAAGATGTGCCATAACTGATGAGCGCATCCCTGTACCGGTATTTGTCGGGCAGGCAGTCAGAAAGCCAAATTCATCACTATACGCTATTGGCAGACGTTCTTCAAAAACTGAAGCTGTTTCAGCGGCAGCTTCGTACGCGTTTTCGAGGTTTTGACCAGCGCGCATCGATTGAATACGAATGTGATCCTCCTCATTAATCATGATTGAAATTGATTCATCACGACTGATAATCGCCCGATGCCAGTTATCTTTATGAACGAGATCCTCACTAATCAACCGCTTTTCTACCAGCGACATCTGATCTTCCTGGCTTAGTTCATTAAGGTCAAGAGTCAGAAACTGACTGCGTCTCGCAGCGTCATCCGCGAAGAACGCGTTTGTTATCTCCAGGGCTATTTTTTTAGATCTTTGCTGGTCCAGCCGATGTGGAAAAGGCGTGCCTTCAAGATTCCTGGCCAGCCGGACTCTGCTGCTGATAATAACATCACTGTCAGGACCTTCATCAATGTACCATGTCATGGCTGTGATCTCCCCTCCGGCTCATCCAGCTTCTCTAGCTCATGAATCTGATCTCTTATTTTTGCCGCCTCTTCATAATCTTCCTGCTCGACCCGTTCTTTAAGCATAGCTCTCAATTTTCGCAGCTTATTGTGCGCAGCCTGCTCAGCCAGCTGATCTGGATTGGTTTTCATTTTTCTGCCTTTATGCCTTACATTCCCCTGAACTCTTCGGAAGACCGGTTCAAGCCGCTCAGAGAATGCCTGATAACAATGGCTGCAGCCGAACAATCCGGTTCGCCTGAAATCCTGATAGGTCTGTCCGCACTCAGAACAGACAATATTCTGGTTTTCAGCCCGGCCAAATTCAGGAATCCCTCCTGCGGGATAGAATATATTCCCCATTCCAGTTATTTTTTTACCAGCCAGTGAACCAGACGTGCCCTTCACCTGCTGTCCCAGCCCTTGCTCATACGCGCACTGTTCGCACAAGTGATATTCACTGACCTTACCTTGCCGAGTTTGTTTCAAATGGTATGTAGCGTCTCTATTATTACAAATATCACAAAGCATATGATTCTCCTTTAATGAACGATCAGGCTCGTGAGCATGTTTTTCATGATCTTCATTCTGACACTGTCTTTCTGATCAGGCTGCAGTATATTCAAAGAACGATCGGCTGTGGCCGCCAGCAACAATCTGGCATCTCTTTCTTTAATGATGTCATAATCAAGAAAATTACGGATCAGAACTTCCGCCTGATGCTGTGAAAGCCGATCACCAATATGGTTGAGTGTGTGCATCAGATATTTCCCTGGTGTTGCCAGTTCTATACGCTTGATACGTATCCAGCCGCCTCCGCCCCTGCGGCTTTCAACCAGATATCCCTGATTATTTGTAAAGCGTGTTGACAAAACATAGGTTATCTGCGAAGGCACACAATTCACCCGCTGAG
>SLMY01000055.1 GCA_007133255.1 Clostridiales bacterium | reverse complement strand
CTAGTCCCCGGCCGGTGATTCTGACAGTATTAGCCCCCGGCCGGTGTCTCTGCGCTGTTAGTTCTCCGGGCCGTCGACTTTGACGCTGCTAGTCCCCGGCCGGTGCCTTTGTATGAGTCACCATCAGGATATTCATCACCATCAGGTATACTGAGCGCGGCGGTCTTCGCGAAGCGGGCACGGCAGGTTTTAAACTGCTGATTGATTTTTTTTGTGTTTTTTAACTGTTTAGGTGCTGTCTGAATAGGCTGCCGGCGGCTTATGTGATACAATCATTCTGAATAAGATCTTTTACTCATGAGCAGGCAGCGGAGATGGAGACATGACAGAGACACAAAGAGAAGATCTGACAGCAAAACAAGCGCTCATGCCGTCCGGCTTATACAGGCAGGCCTTTCAATCTATGGCTTTCGCCTGTTTATTTTGTGACCAGGATGGCAAGATCATGGACATGAACCAGGCGGCTTTGGCGGTTCTCAGGCCAGACGCTGAAACGAATAACCCGCCAATTGATCAAAAACCAGACCGCGCCCTGGCTTCGCGAACGCCTGCTGTTTCCGATCTTAGCCTGATGGATTATGTATCCGCTGATGACCAGACACGTCTGCTGGCCTGCCTGGGACATATAATGGAGCATCATCAGCAGGTGAGTCTTAAGCTTGACATGGGTCTTAAAAGCGAAAAACGCCGGCAGGTACACATAAGCGTCCATGTCGCCGGCAGACACACAGGCCGCGATCGAAAGCCGGACGCGGATGCTGCCGCTGAAGCTGGTGAACGCGATCAAGCAGCTGACTCGGGCAATCGGGTTTTCTGCTGTTATCTGTTCCCGGAAACGGAGCGATCGCAGATGCCGGCACGGCTGATGCCGTTTTCGCAGTTTGACTCGCTGACGGGTCTGCCAAACCGGCAGCTTTTAATTGACCGGATCGATATGGCTATGGTCAGCGCTAAACGTAAAAAATCGAGCCTGGCCGGCCTGTTTGTTGATTTTGACGGTTTCAAAAGGATTAATGACCAATATGGTCACAGTATGGGTGATAAAGTTCTGAAACTGATGGCAAGGCGAATGTCTGAATGCCTGCGCGAATCAGATACGCTGGCCAGGCTGGGCGGTGATGAGTTTTTTATTATCATACCGGATTTGGATGATAAACAGATGGTTCTCCAGGTAGTCAGGCGTTTGAATGACTATATACGCAAACCGGTTGAGCTTGGCGGTCATCACTTTAAACTGACAGCCAGTATCGGTATCTGTTTTTATCCGGATGATGTGACCTGTTTGCATGAACTGATAGAATGTGCCGATATGGCTATGTATCAGGCTAAGCAGACCGGCCGTGACCAGTTCGCGATGTTCAGCTCGGCGCTGCAAAAAGAGTTTGATCAAAAAGAGAAAATGGAACATAAACTGCGCGGGGCGATCACCCAAAAAGAGCTGGGCCTGCATTATCAGCCGTATGTGGACCAGGCTGGTCATGTGATAGGCCTGGAAGTTTTACTGCGCTGGACCTGCGCGCCCAGGCATTGTCTGGCCGCGAAGCAGTTTCTGGATACGGCGGAATCGATAGGACTGAATCATGAGTTTTCCGCGTGGGCACTCGAGCAGGCGATCTGCCAGACAGCCCAGTGGCAAAAACAGCATGTATTAGTGCCGAACCAGTCTTTCCGGGTCTCAATTAACCTGGCTAAATCTCAGCTGCAGGATAGCTCGCTGCCCGACCAGATCCTCCGGCTTTGTCATCGGTACGATGTTTCGCCGGGAAAAATCGCGCTGGAGATTAAAGAGACGGATCTTAACGGCCTGACCAGCTCGATCAGCCAGATGCTGTGCAGCCTGGCTGAGAAAGGCTTTATGTTTGATGTTGACGATTTTTCCGGCCATTATTCCACGTTAATGGATATCGCTGATCTGCCTTTTTCGAGGCTGAAGCTGGACGCGGCACTGGCGCTTAAAAACACAGCCCATCCTGGCGGACAGACGCTTTATGAAGCCATTTTGGGTCTGGCCCATACATTTGGCCTGAAACTATTGGTCAAAGGCATTGAAACAGAAACGCTCTGGCAATGGTATCAGTTAAACGGCAATGATGGTCTGCAAGGGTATTATCTGGGTGAACCGCTCAACCCGCGGCAGACAGAGATGTTTTTGCAGATGTGCTGATTCAGGGATCACGGTTTGAGCCGCCTGTCAATTCAGCTGGTTACGCAGATACTGGTCATACAGTAATTCCAGTTTGCGCATCAGATCATCCATCTCGATTTGCAGTCTGGCAGCCTGCCGCAAGTTTTTTGTCTCAAGTGCCTGGCGGATCTCATTAAACAGACAGACCTGGTCATAATTGTCTTTAGCCAGACGCCTTCTGAGTGTTTCTATCTCATTCCACAAGCCTTCGTCATAATCAGACACGGTGTGAACTGCCTGATACGACTGAACCTTTGTCAGGTTATCCTGCAGCAGGCGGTCATGCAGCTCCATTTCCCATACGTTGAGCATAGCTTTTGAGTAGGAGGTAATGATCCGGTCAGAAAACACATCATTGCCGCAGAGGATGGATAATCCTTCATCTTCATGAAGCAGCAGCCGCAGTGTCTGGTAGACGCTGGCCGGCGGCTTTCCGTACAGCTCATCACGCTGCTCATCTGAATATTTAATGAAAACATCATCCTCGCTGCGGTATACCCGGTCTTCCCGCAGATACACAGCCGGCTCGCCTGCCTGCTTGCAGAATTCTTTTTCCAGGTCTTTACTGTCGCGCCCGCTGGTCAGAGCGTGTGTTATACCGTTGAGCATACATTGGTACAGCGCGGCAAGCGCCAGATAGGCGTTGGTGTGTGGGTTGGGCGAGCGAATCTCAAAACGGGTAGACAGGGGCGATTCCTCACTGCGGATCAGGCCGACCAGCACGGTGCGGTTTCGCGAAGGTGTCTGCAGGTCAACCCCCAGTGAGGCTACCGGGTGCGTAGGTGCCTCAAAACCGGGTTTCAGGCGGTTGAACGCGTCGTTGGAAACACTGATGAACGGGCTGATAACGGTGTAATGCTTCATAAAGCCCATCAGAGCGCCCCAGCCGACAGGGCTCAGATAATCTTCATCAAATCTGATCGGCGCGAAGATATTGACTTTTCTGCCGCTCTTCAGCTTCGCGACAGCATTGACATGAATATGCTCACCGCTTCCGGCAACGCCATCAATCGGCTTAGCCATAAAAGACGCTTCCAGGCCGTGCAGGCGGAACACCTCTTTGATAAAAATACGGGCAAACAGCTCATTATCAGCAGCCTGTACCGCTGAAGCGTATTTCCAGTCTATCTCCAGCTGTTCCATGATATGGTCCAGGTCACCGGTTCCGGTCAAGTGGGCCTTAACTCCGCCCACTTCTTTATGTCCCATTTCCGGCTCGAGTCCGTACAGTTCCAGCAGCTCAATAGCCTGTTCCAAGGCAGTTCGCACCACGCCTTTAGTCCGCTTCCAGTACTGCTCTTTCAGGCCTTGTGAAACCGAAAGCTGCTCGCGTGTAATTATATGGTCGGGTGTGCGGACCCAAAACTCAAGTTCTGTAGCGGCTGTCAGGCTGACCGACTCGATTTCGTCCGGAGTAAAACCAAAAACCTGACCGCACCCGGGATAGGCAGCCAGCAGTTTTTTCAGCTGCTGGTCGAAGTTCTCACAGGCACGGCGCAGTACCGAGCGCGAGCAGACAAGCTCTCCATTATGCGACAAAAAGGCCGGTATGCGTAAAGTTCCGCAGGGAAGACCCGTCAGCGAATTTAAATTTTCATAATTGTAATCAACAAACCAGTTCACATCAAGGTCGGCGATAAAATCTACCTTGCCGTCATTTAAGGTCGCGATGCCGGGCAGCACAACCGAAGATCCATCAGTCTGAACACTGCCGTGCAGATAACCCTCTATGTTTTCCAGAAAAAGCCTGATCGGGATCTTCTCATCTGTGTCGTTACCGGCAAGATCAATACCAGCCATTGACACGAAACGAACTTCAGGATGATCGAGCAGAATCTGGCGGATCATATCTGGCTGATGATTATCTTTCTCTATTGTGTATAAAAGATTATGGTGAATAGTAATTGGTTCCGTATGCATACATCGCCCCCACTTTCTGTAAATACATTTTAAACGATAGCGGCTGTGCGTCAAGCTTTAACAGGAAGTTCATACTCATAACACTTTTCCCCTTTATAAGTAGGGCGAGATACTTTATTATACCATGACAAAAGTGTTTGCCAGACGCGTTGACGTGATCAGACAGATGTCTATGCTAAAAGCCTGGCCGCGAAGGTGTGCTTGTGCAGACACAAGATCAAAGGAGAAAACGACAATATGATGAACAGAAAACACAAATGGCTGGTTTTGCTGCTGGCTGCTTCTTTACTGGCCGCTGTGCTGGCTGGCTGCGGCACCGGCACTGAAGAAACAGATTTAACGGAAACAGAAGTGACGGGACAAGATGGTCAGGACGATCAGGATACAGATGTGTCTGAACCTGAATCAGATGAGACACAGGCACCCCGGCCTTCTTTCGATTATAGCGAAGGACTTGAGGAAAGCGGTTACTGGTCCGGGGTTCAGGCGCTCAGCCATGTTGAGCTGCTCAATTACAGCGACATCGATTTTCCAGATGAAGTCGCCCATGTTTCTGATGCTGAACTAGAGACGGAACTGAGTAATCTGCTTGCGTATTATGCCAGCGATGAAACCATTACGGACAGACCTGTATCTGATGGCGATACGGTTCATATTGATTTTGAAGGCAGTATAGACGGAGTACCGTTTGAAGGCGGCAGCACCGGCGGTATGGGGACGAATGTCACCATCGGGGTTACCTCATATATTGATGGTTTTCTTGAACAGCTGATCGGGCAAAGCCCGGGTGAGACTTTTGATATAGAGGTCACGTTCCCTGAAGATTACGGCGTAGATGAGCTGGATGGCCAGGATGCCGTTTTCACGATCAGCATCCATCATATAGTTGAGACAACTGTGCCGGAGCTGGACGACGCGTTTGTTGCCGAGTATCTGAGCGATGTTTATGGCTGGACAACCTCGGAAGAAGTAACCGCTGCTTTGCGAAGCGACCTGAGAAGCATGGCGGTTGAATCGTTTTTGTCAGAGTATCTGGTGGAACAGACCACAATCATCAGTATCCCTGAAAACCTGCTTGCCTACCAGGAGCGGATGATGCTCGACTATTACATGGACTATGCTGAACAATATGGCGTCACCTTTGACGAGTTTCTAAGCGAATATCTTGAAGTGGAAACGATTGAGGATATGTATGAAGATAATCGTGAACATAACGAGCAAATCGCTTCGCTGTACCTGATCGTGCAGGCGATCGCGGAAGACGCCGGCATCACGGTCAGCGAAACGGATGTTGGCCAGTATTTCAAGCGCTATATGGGGATTGACGACTATAGCGAATATGCCGAAACGTATGGTCTGCCTTATCTGCAGATGATTGTCCTGCAGCATACTGTTTTTGATTATCTGGCTCAAGTGAATATCTGAACAGAGAAGATACAGCTGAAAAAACATTAAATGAAACATAAAAAAACAGTCCCGGTTAAGGGACTGTTTTTTGTGGTTGTGGTTGAGAACAGATTAGAACCTGTTGTCATACCCGCCCTGCTGTTGATTACGTCTTGCGTTTTTACGAGCTCTACGGCAATCAGGACAACGAACCGGATCATTTTCGAATCCTTTTTCTTTGTAGAAAGCCTGCTCACCTTCTGTGAAAGTGAAATCTGCTCCGCAATCTTTGCAACTTAGCGTTTTGTCTGACATGGTATTTTACCTCCTGGTAATGTGTCGGAAAAGGAATGAATGACAGAGTTCCGTGGATAACTAGGCATAGGAGGTAAGAACCTTCTATTTAGTTTTGGGGTTGACTGTAAACAAGCTAATCCGTTGTAAGAATAATAGCATACATGCTATAATGTGACAAGCGTTTTTTGTCAATTTGATAAAGTTTGATGAATAATGGTGTGATAAACGGGAATGGTACCGATTCGGTTAAAAAATATAAGCAAATAAAGGAGCAGTTGAGTGAAGCTAAGCGAGTGTGTGGAATTGTTAAAGGCCCGTGTCCTGGTGCGGGTAAGCGATATGAATATAGATATCAAGGTCGCGTGCGGCGCCGATTTGATGAGCGATGTGATGGCTTTTGCCTGTTCTTCAAATGAGATGATGCTCACAGGGCTTGTCAATCCCCAGACGATACGTACAGCGGAAATGATGGACGTTAAAGTAGTTGTTTTTGTTCGCGGCAAGTGTCCGGATGATTCTATCCTGAAGCTGGCCGCAGAAAAAGAGATATGCGTCCTGACCACAGCGATGCCTATGTTCACTGCCTGCGGTGTCTTGTATGGAGCCGGTGTGCTCGGGAAAGGGGAATGAGAATGGCTGTGCAGACTGTCAAGCTATCATTTCAGATTCGCGGTTCAGATTTTGTTAATGCCGGTGAAGCCTCGAGCAACACGAAAAAAGCGCTGTCCAGAATCGGACTGAATCCATCAGTTGTCAAACGGGCCGCGATCGCCATGTATGAAGCCGAGCTCAATGCCATGATCCATGCCGGCGGCGGACAGGCAGATGTTGAGATTTTTCCGGATCATGTCGTTATCCAGATCGCGGATCGCGGACCGGGTATACCGGATGTCGATCTGGCGATGCAGGCCGGCTGGTCTACAGCGCCTGATATCGCCCGTGAAATGGGTTTTGGTGCCGGCATGGGCCTGCCGAATATTAAAAAGCATGCGGATGATATGCGCATAGAGACAATCGTCGGTCAGGGAACAACCATCACCATTCATATCTTGTTTGCCTGAACCCTGAACATAAATCAACTACTCAATTATCTATTAATATGATCTGTTAAGGCGTGCACCTGTTTGCGGTAACAGCATGCCGGTCAACCGGAGGTTATCAATTATTATGTCAATACACCATTCCGTGCAGCTCAACCGTTCCCTGTGTGTTGGTTGCACGAATTGTATAAAACGATGTCCTACCGAAGCGATTCGGGTTCGTAATGGCAAGGCCAAAATAGCGGATGAGCGCTGCATTGACTGTGGTGAATGCATCCGTGCCTGTCCGCATCATGCGAAGAGCGCGGTGATGGATGAATTTAGTGCCCTGGATCAATACGCTTATACCGTTGCCCTGGCCGCGCCCTCGCTATACGCGCAGTTTGGTACGCCTGCCACCCGGGTTATGGTGCTGGCGGCACTGGGCAATGCCGGTTTCGATGATGTTTTCGAGGTCGCGGTAGGCGCGGAAATTTTCTCGCGGCACGCCTCGATCTGGCTGCATGACGCGCTGAAGAAAGGCAAAAGACCGCTGATATCGTCAGCTTGTCCGGTGGTTGTGCGGCTGATTCAGATGAAATACCCGAATTTAATTGATCACCTGCTGCCTTTCGACGCTCCCATGGAAATATCGGCCAGGCTTGCCAGGGAACAGGCCCGTGAGAAAACCGGTCTGCCGGATGAGCAAATTGGTGTGTTCTTTATCAGCCCCTGTCCGGCGAAAAGAACAGCGGTGGTCAGTCCAATCAGCAGTGACAACAGCTATGTGGATGGCGTGATCGCGGTTTCAGAAGCGTATCCGCTTATTCTGGCCCGGCTTGAGAAACTGGAGAGCCATCAGGTAGCGTCTTTCGCCAACCGTCATCTTGCCGGGTCGAGCGGTGTGCGCTGGGGATATTCCGGCGGCGAGGCACTGTCACTGGATACAGAGCGTTATCTGGCTGTGGATGGTATTCATAATGTGATCGCGATTCTGGAAGAGGTAGAGAACGAGCGGCTGAAAGATATCGATTTTATTGAAGCGAACTCGTGCACCGGCGGCTGCATAGGCGGTCCTTTGACTGTCGCCAACCGCTTCTCCGGGAAATCAAGGCAGCGCGGCTATATCATGGCGGCGCGCGATCTGGCCCGGAAACATCCGGGCGCGATCTACCCTGCCGGCCAAGTTCAAATTGATCCCTGGAAAAAAGAACTGGAACCGAATGAGGCTTTGAAGCTGGATAAGGATATTTTTAAAGCACTGCAAAAGTACGAGCAGATGGAGAAGATAACAGCTGACCTGCCGGGCCTTGATTGTGGTGCCTGCGGTGCTCCGGACTGTGAAGCCCTGGCTGAGGATATTGTTCGGGGTGAGGCGTCGGAAACTTTCTGTATTTTTAAACTAAAAGAGCGGCTGCGCCTGGTGGCTGCTCAGATGAGTGAGCTGGAACAAGAGATGAACCGGCATCTTGAAGACGATGAGGAGGAAAGTGATGAAGCTGGAGAAGCTGTTCAGTAAGATGCCTTGTCAGATTCTGTGTGCCGGCTCAGATCTGAAGCGAACCATCAGGGGCGGTTACGCCTGCGATATGCTCAGCTGGGTTGTCTCGCGCATAGACAGCGGTGAGATCTGGCTGACGATCTTAAACAGTGTCAATGTAGTGGCGGTAGCCACCTTATCTGAATGTGCCTGTGTGATGCTGACCGAGTCAGTCGAAATGGAAGCGGATGTCCTGTCGCGGGCAAAGGAAAAAGGCCTGACCATTGTCACAACCCCGCTGACAACCTATGAAGCCGCTGTCAGCATCAGCCGGCTTCTGGAAGCTGAACAAACAACAGCCGGGCGGAACTGACCGCTGTGGATATCCGGGTAGATCTGCATATGCATTCAGCCTTGTCTCCCTGCGCGGATGACGAGATGACTCCGGGTGATATGATTGGCATGGCCATGCTCAAAGGGCTGGATGTGATCGCTGTCACCGATCATCAAAGCTGCGGTAACTGCGAAGCCGCGATCAATGTGTCTCGCCGCCTGCGTGAGGAAGGCCTGCCAGCTCCGCTTGTTGTACCGGGCATGGAAGCAGCCTCAGCCGAGGAAATTCACCTGCTGTGTCTTTTCGCCAGTCTAGAGACCGCGCTTCAGTTCCAGTCTGTGATAGACGAATCACTTTTGAGAAGAGAAAACCGGCCGGATATCTTTGGCCGTCAGCTGCTGTTTGACAGCCATGATAACCTGTCAGGTGAAGACAGCAGGATGCTGCTGATGCCTGTGCGGCTCAGTGCGCAGCAGATCGCGTCTGAGGTGGGCCGGCTGGGCGGGGCCTGTATACCAGCGCATATAGACCGTGAATCAAACAGCATGCTTTCAACTTTTGGCCTGATCCCTGAAGATTTTGCGGTTTCGAGGCTGGAAATATCCTGGCGGACCGATCTTGACACGTTCTATCGCCGGTATCCTGCCTTGCGAGAATATCCAATCATTCGCAGCTCAGATGCCCATTGTCTGGGCGATATCGCTGAACCTGGCTGGAAACTGAGTTTGCCGGATGGTCTTCTCCGTGAAAATTGGCTGGAGGCGCTTATTTCATCATTGCGGTAACGTTTGATACAGTGATATAATAACCAGAGCGATTTGAATGGGACGGAGACAGGATGCGTGATCTTTCTTTACATATACTGGATTTGATCCAGAATGCCATTAAGGCTCAAGCGAGCCGGATTGAGGTGCTTCTGGAAGCAAGACCTGAAGAAGATCAGCTGCTGCTGCGGCTTGCTGATAACGGCAGCGGCATGGCGCCTGATCTTCTGCGTAACGTAACCGATCCTTTTGTGACAACCCGGACAACCCGGACGGTTGGTCTTGGGTTGCCGCTGCTCAAAGAACAGTGCGATATGACCGGCGGCCGGCTGGATATTGAGTCTGAGCTGAACAAGGGTACGGTACTGCATGCCTGGCTCGGCCTTGGGCATCTTGACCGTTTGCCGCTTGGGTCTTTAAGTGAGACCTTCAGCATACTGACCTTGTCAGAGCCTGATCTTAATTTCAAGCTGACCCTGAAGCAGCCTGAGCAGCAGTTCACACTTGACTGGGAACACATACGCGAAGAACTGGAAGATGTGCCGCTCAATGAACCGGCGGTCCTGGACTGGCTCAAGTCAATAATCGACGAACAGCAGATTATTATATTTGGAGGTGTTTTGCATGAAATCATTAGCAGAACTGGAAGCCATTCGTAAAAAGGCAAAAGAAGACATGTCGGCTCGTTCAGAAAGTGCCCGCAAAGTTGTTGTTGGTATGGCGACCTGCGGTATCGCCGCGGGGGCAAGACCTGTGATGAACACGCTGGTTGAGGAAATCCGCGTTCGCAGTCTTAGTGATGTATCGGTCACCATGACCGGCTGCATTGGTGTCTGCCGGCTTGAACCCATTGTTGAAGTCTATGAACCCAGCGGTGAAAAAGTGACGTATGTCAATATGGATCCGTCGAAAGCTAAACGCATTGTCGCGGATCATCTGGTTAACGGTATCGTTTGTGACGACCTGACAATTGGCGCTGCTGAGCGGGCTTCAAAAGAGGCTTGAAGAAATGGTTTTGAACCGCGGCCAGGCTGTCTGACGCGGGAAGCAGACTGAAACGGGCTGAGAACCGTCACAGCCCTGACCAGCCCTGAACTGCCTGTCATCAGGTTTCGCAGGCGGTACAGCCTGATCAGGCGAAGCGCTTTGCCTGCGTACTGATCTAGACTAAAGCTGTTTTGGCACAATGGATAACCAGCGACGTGCTTTGCGGAAAGTAAGTGCTTTCCGCAAAGTTTTTCGGTTCAAGACTGTCTGCCGGCACAGCCTCTCCCACAACAAACAGTCAGAGGCTGTCTGAGCGGCAAAAGGCAAAACCGGCCCGCGATCCTGCGCGCGTTCAATTAAGCGGCAAATCATGTTCGCTTGATAACGCGGCTTAATCGTATTAGGAGACTTTATACGTGCATTTGCTTATCGTG
>SLMY01000208.1 GCA_007133255.1 Clostridiales bacterium | reverse complement strand
GGCTGCCAAAACAATCAAATGACTGCCCTCGATGAGGCCTGCCAGTGACAGGATATCAGCTAATCTATAACCTGCGCACGTAACTTGTTCCTCTCCGTCCCGGCCAAAGCGGGTCAGCGTTTCTTCTCTATATGCCAGATCACTTAAATCACTGCTTGTAAAGTTTATCTGGTTAATCTGGATTGAAAAATCTGTCTCGGGTGCTTGCGGCGCTGTTTGCCCGCTGCAGGCTGTCATAAACAAAATGCTTGCGGCTAATACGATCATCAATGTCTTTCTGATGTGTTTCATGTAATCCTCCTCGGTAAACAGGTAGTGGCTGTCTAAAATTTCCTGCCGTTTGTATTTCAAGTCTCTTTGCTCGTTTCCTGGTTTTCTGGATTCAGAATATGTGATCGTGTACCGAGTGACCAGCGCATAAAAAAAGCATACGAACCACAGGAAACGTACACTTCATCAAGTGCGATCTGCTGGTTCTTCTCAAACACGGAAAGCATCATAATTTCTTATCATACTCATCGGCCCGTTCATCATAGACGCTGTCCTTAGACAAAAAGGCTCGAACCTCATATTCAATTTCAGTCGCGCGACTGCGCATTAACAATAGAATATCAGATGCCTGATGTCAAGCCAATTCGCCTGGTGTCAAAGGATTTTCAGCAAATCGCCACAAAAAAGCACAGTTGAAGCCGCAAAAATGTAAACGTTTGCGGAGGATCGCTCTCACTTCGCTTTGATCCTGGCAAGTTAATCATGTAAAGTTAAACAGAATCTGGCAATATCCGCATAAGCTGCAGCAAAATATCTTATGACAATCGGATGAGTCCTCTGTATGCTAATATTAGTATCAGTTAGGTTAACGATTTTTAACTTGCAGTCAGGCAGGTCATCTTATACCTGCCTGTCCATTTAAGGCTAAAGGATGATTTATGATGATATCACCAGAACAGTTACCACTCGATGTTGAACAATTCTGGAAGGATGACGCACGTGCCCATGAAGATAATTGTTTTTCAAAGAAAGCGCCACAGGCAGCGCTGGGTATCCGCATGAGCGATGAATGTGTTTTCGCTGAGCTCAATGAGCCCGGCGATCCGTGGGGCCATACACCGCCCGCCCGCAGACTTGAGCTTAATCGCAGATACAATGATAAAGCTGAAAAGCTAGTTGGAATAAGGCTGTTGAGCGAATCGGCTGAATCGGAAGACGCGGCTTTTCCTGCTGTAAAACGGATTGGCGAAGTTTTTGGCGGTACGTATCATTTTGGTCAGGAAACAGGGGAGTGGCTGTCTGGAACTGTTTCAAATCCCAGTGAGCTTGAAGCTTTACTTGACCAGGTAGATCAGCTTGATCTTGAAGACTTTATGCTGCCGTCAAACTGGCCTGCGGAGAAAAAAAGAATAGCCCAGCTGTACGGCAAAAAGCCACAGCAGCTAAGACATGTTCGCGGGCCGGTCACATTGGCCGCGTCAATCTTCGGTGTGGAAAACCTGATTTATCTGTACTATGACGCGCCTGAGCTTTTCAGCCGATTTTCTGAAACAATAGGCCGGGTTATTGTTGACATGAGCCGGATTATGGATCGTGAGGCGGGTTATTCGGAAGGCAAGGCTCCTTCTGGATTTTCGTTCGCTGATGATGACTGCTGCCTGCTTACACCGGATATGTATGAGATGTTCGGCTTCCCTGTTCTAAAAAAAATTTTTGACCGTTTCTGCCCCGATATAAGCGATATGCGTTATCAGCATTCAGATTCTGATATGGCCCATCTGCTGCCTTTGCTGGGAAAACTGAATCTGACAGGATGTAATTTTGGCCCAACCGTACTCATTGACCAAATACGTGTTTATATGCCGCGCACCAGAATAGATGGCTGCCTGGCGCCTTTTACTTTCATGTATAATGATCCTGACGCGATTGCGGCAGAAGTCAGAAGAGACCTTCAGATGATTAAGCAGGATGGATCACGCGGTCTTAACTTATCAACAGCGGGTTCGATTAATAATGGCAGCCGGCTGGAAAGCATGCGTTTGATTATGGCTCTGATCCAGAATGAAGGCAGGTATCTGTAAAGTAACTAATGGCAAAGCTTTTCATGATCAGCAAAAAATGGTTTAATGGATCATGAAATAATAAACTGTACGATCTTTTTCGCCATGAATGAGCAAAAGCTTTCAAGATTGTCCATGCGTGATTGACAGGGGGTTAATATGGAAGGTATTCTTTATAGTTTTCTGGCAGGTATCTCAACCGTCCTGGGTGTGTTTATCCTGATGATATTTGGCACACCATCAAAGAAGGTTCTGGCAGCTTTGCTGGGTTTTGCCGGTGGTATTATGACCGCTATATCAGTATTTGAACTGATGCCGGAGGCCGTCGAGTTAGGTTCTGTCATGAGCGCGGTCATTGGATTTTTACTTGGTGCCGCCATGATGTTCACTCTCGATAAAGTGATGCCGCATTCACATATGTCGGAGAGCGACCATATGGTTGTTGAGAATCCGGATAAACTGAAATTTATCAGCAATCCAATTGCTCGTACCGGCTTTCTGATTTTGTTTGGCATTGCCCTGCATAATCTGCCGGAAGGACTCGCGATCGGCGCAGGACTGGAAGCTAGTCCGGAACTGGGGATGCTGATCGCGGTAGCTATCGCGCTTCACAATATACCAGAAGGACTGGCTATCGCAGGCCCGCTGAAAGCAGGCGGACTGAGCAGCATCAAAATCATCCTCTTTACG
>SLMY01000244.1 GCA_007133255.1 Clostridiales bacterium | reverse complement strand
TCACAATCTGAAAGGGTTCAGCTGTCCATCTGGTGTGAAGGCCGGATGCGGGCCGTCCAGAAGCTTTATACCCGAGTTGTCTTTAACTTGCTGATATACAGCCTGTGAGACATACAGTGTATCCAGATGCAGCGTGTCGAGCATACGGATTACGAACGCGTCAGCAATCTTTGTTTTTCCCCATGTACGTACCGCGTGTTCAAAAGCCTGCAGGTCTGTCTCAGCGACAATCGGCATTTTGCCCCGTTCTGTGAAAATGCTTGTCAGAATATTCTCATAGGTAGCAGCGAAATTGATTTTTGACTGCAGTTTTTTTGTGGTAAAATCCGCCAGCCCCATACCGGCAGCGTTGCCATACGCTGAATCCGACAGATCACAGACGATCAGCTTATTGATATCGGGCACAGCGGGTTCTTCCTCGCCTCGTATGCGCATGCGGCCGATGATATTAGTGTCCATACCGGTTCCGCTGATATCTTTTCCGATTCGGTCGACAATCAGCGCGTCAATAGAGTCAACGGGCAGACGCGGCATATTCTGGCGGCAGATGCTGAGCAGCTTTGGTTCTTCGCGCTCAATTTCGGCTGCTGGAATCGCTTTGATCAGCATGGTCTGGTCATAGGCGTTTTCAACGATCCCAATGCCCAGTATAATTTGACTGGTCTTGATAATCTGCCTGGCAGCCCTGGGAACCAGGTCGCGAAGACCGGGCGCGCCATACTGATGAATAGCTTTTGCCTGAGCATGTTTACCCAGGCCAATGACAGACATTTTCATCAGTCCGCTTTCATATTCACCATGAAAATCGGTATGCACTTTTATTCTGTTCAGCAGGATAATCCCATCTGCTTCGTGTGCGATCCGGTCCTGATATAAGGTCAGGGGCAAATCACCGGGAGGCAGTGAGACAACATCCATAGAAGCCTGAATCGGTACACCCATGTCCTTTTCTGTGATACCATACCCGGCCAGTACTTCTTTCTGGCCTTCAGCAGTCGCGCCGCCATGACTGCCCATGGCCGGTATAATAAAGGGAATGGCCTTTCTGCTTTTCAATTCCTCAACCAGTGCTTTTACAATTCTGCTCAGATTCGCGATACCACGGCTGCCGACCGTTATGGCAATCCGCATTCCGGGCTTGATATCAGAATCAACATGCCTCAACTCATCTCGCATCGTTTGTTCAATATCGTGCAGATGGCGATCTGGAAAGGATTGACTTATTCTGTATAGCATTAATGTATCCATGATTTTCTCCTGTCTGCCGCAGCTGTCGGCACATTTATTTACCAGCGTCTTCTTTTAAATAGTATTGATCAGCCTAAAGCTGGAAACTCTCCTATATTGATACTATCATTTTATCAGATTATCTGACACGGCAAGGACTGGTGTTGAAATAGATGTATTCTAGAAGAACAGGCGGATTGACGCGACAAAAGTCATAGCGATCATCAGGTAGCGAAAGGTTCTTTCATTCATTCTTCGTATCAGGAAAACACCGATCCTGATTCCAAGATAAACAAGAGGTGCCATCAGCACAATCAGCAGAGCCAGCTGCCAGGTAATACTTTGCCAGACGAATACTTGAATGGGCAGTTTGACCAGATTGATAATAAAGAAAAAGACAGCAGCTGTGCCTAAAAAGTTTTTCTTATTCAGGCCGATCGCCAGCAGATAAACAGCGAAAATGGGGCCAGCCGCGTTGCCGACCATAGATGAAAACCCGCTTAGCATACCAATGAGAATAATAAAGAACTGATTATGCGGGACTTTGAAATCGGCGCCTTTATAACCTTGATACAGCATCAGAATCAGGCAGATCAGGACAAAAACAGCGATCAGGTACTTAAACTGCTGATCGTTAATCAAGTGTCCAGTCAGGCCGCCCAGCAGAATACCTGCCAGCGCGGCGGGCAGCAGGTTCTTAATCTCATCCCATCGCGCGCCTTTATAGTACACTCTGACAGCGAACAGATCACCGGTCAGCAGGAAAAGCAGCATCAGTCCACTCGACTGGCGACCGCCCCAAATGGCGGCCAGAATCGGTATCGCGACAATAACGGTACTGCTGAGCCCGGCCTTTCCCATGCCAACCAGTAAGGCGACTGTCAGCAGCGCGATCAGCTGAAAAAGGCTAACATCAAAAAATTGTAAAAGGGTTGTCATGTGTACATCCTGTCTTTCTGTAAGTTTCTATACGTTTTTTTCTCAGATTAACTTTCTCTAGCTGGTCCGCTGGCGCTGGCTCTGACAATCGTTTCCAGAAAAATTAACGAGCTTTTTGTAATCGCGTCATCTTTTTGACTGTCCTGTGACTGACTGTCATCAGACGCATTACCTTCGGTATCATCAAGATCCGCGATCCTGTAAGGCGCTTCCCGCCGGTCTGTCTCAACTTCTACTGATATTTTTTTGGCGCCTCTTCTCTTAGCTGTAAGCCTTGCCTGCTTATAGGCTTCTTCCTTTGCCCACGTTAAAGCAAGATCATAGGACGTAAATGACTGGCTGCTGTCAGCCGCATAAGCCTGATAGCCGGTGATGCCGCCGGGTGAGTAGACGGGTTTGATCAGTACGGTTTCCTCAACCTTGATATGACTGGTGATCGCGCCCACAGCGTTGGCCACCTCGGCGTGTTCAGGGATGATACATTCAGTTTCGAGAGCCGCAGCGACGTCTGGCAGATAAAGATGTACCGGAGCGCCGATGCCAATCAGAGGGACATGAAGCTTAGGTCTGGCAGTCAAGAATTGTAACGAATCGTCTGGTTTTCGCGGCAGATCAAAATCATCCATTTTAAGTCCGATCTCTGCAGAGGCTGTTTCGCTAAAGCTTTTTCTGGCCATTTTGTGAAAAGTATCATCCGGCTGAAAACAGGGTTTCAAATCTGAATATTCAGAAGCCAGCATCATTTCAATAATGTGCAGGTATAATGATTCCCTGATCATATCCTTTACGTGCCTGATTAACTGCCTGCGGCTGACACCTATCTGAAAGGCCATGATGTCGGCAGCGAGCAGCGCGGCTTTTGTGCTCCAGGGTTTGTATCCGCCGTCGATATGCATAATATCTGTTGGTGTCAGCGCGCTGCGCATCAGCAGACCTTGTTTCTCAAGACGGTCAGCAGGCAGTGAGTAGATTGAGGTTTTGCTTCTGGCAGCCAGCACCGCGATATCGAGCGGTCCATCTGCCAGCGCTTCGCACAGCCGTTTTTCTTCATCGCTTAAATAAGTAAGATCTGGGGTCTTTACCAGAAAGAGTATTTCGGCCAGTGGTTGTGTATGCTGCTGTTCACTGCTTTTAATCACCTGCAGCCTGTCTATAACCGCCGGCCAGCGCCAGGCCGCCCATGACAGCGGTACAGCCCGGCGAGGACCGATCGTTAAAACAGTATTCTTGCTGTGGCGGATCATACTGTCACCGCCCAGTCCGGCGGTATGAATATGGACGGAGTATATGCCGGTCTGAAAAGCACCCACACGTGCCCCGCCGACAGCCAGCTGAGGATGTCCGTCCCGAACCAGCGCCAGATCACTTGTCGTGCCACCCATATCAACAATAACCGCGTCTTTCTGGCTGGTCAGGTTCATGCCGCCGGCAATACTGGCTGCCGGGCCGCAGAGTAAGGTCTCAACCGGTTTAAGTCTGGCGAATGATTCTGACATTAAACTGCCGTCGCCCCGGACAATGACTATGGGCGCCTGAATCTTTCTTTCTTCCAGACTGTGCTTGATCGCGTCCAGAAATTCGCTGATCAGCGGCAGAAGCCGGGCATTCAGCAAAGCGCTGGCGGCTCGTTTTAATGAGTTTAGTTCACCGGTTATTTCATGGCCGCAGACAACCGGTTTATCAGATAGCCCGCGGATCACATCACGAGCTTTATTCTCGAAAGCTGGATTTCTGACGCCCCAGAGTTCAACAACCGCGTACGCTTCAGTCTGGTGATCTTGCGTATTCACGGCTTTTGTGAGTACAGACCAGTCAGGTTCTCTCGCGGCCTGCCCTGATTGCAGGTGACCGCCTTCGATGAACAGAATCTGCGCGGCTTCAGGCAGGCCTGTCTCTGAACCATATCGTTCAATAATTCTGCGATCAAAACCAATCAGAACCAGTTTTGCCCGGCAGCCCTTACCTTCTACACAGGCGTTCGTCGCGAGGGTTGTTGACAAAGAAACCAGTTCAGCACGGGCAAGCAGATCTGGAGACATCTGGTCCAGAACCTCCAGAATACCAGCTTTAAGATCGTCTTTTCGAGTTAAAGCTTTTGCCTTTTGCATAATTTGCCTGTTCTGAAATTGATAAATAACACCGTCTGTATAGGTGCCGCCAGTATCTAACCCAAGTCCAATTGACATAGTGTCCTCCGCTGCTGGAAAGATGATCCATGAATATAGTATTAAGGCTATAATCACACAAAATCTTGTCATGCTATTTTTACTTGCCATGATACAGAATAATGTGTCGGCAAGTTTCTAAGATAACATTATAACAGTTTGCCTCTTGTTTGATGATGTGATTTGTATCAGGTATCATATGATAAAATAAGATTATACAGATCAAACTTTTCGGATCTGAATAAAGGAGGCGCTATGATTGAACGGATTGAGAGTTTCGCGAATCGACAACTCTGTATAGTAAAAGTAACAGCTTCTGATGGGGCCGTTGGCTACGGTCAGACAGCACCTTTTGAAGCTGATATCACACAATTTGTGCTGCATCGTCAAGTAGCGCCGCTGGCTTTGAATCAGCCGGAAGATGATTTCAGTCTGGCAGATCGCCTGATTAATAATCTGCATAAGTTTACCGGCACCTATGTATGCCGGGCAGCGGCCGGAATAGATACAGCGCTTTGGGATCTTTGCGGCAAACGAAAAAACCAGTCGGTCGCGCGGATGATTGGCGGCGCAGATCACAGAAAAAAAATCAGCATGTATTATTCAAGCATGGTCAGAGACTGCCCTGTTGAATGGGAAAAAGAGCGAATGGCCCGGATGAAAGCGGAAAATGGTTACAGCGCTTTTAAATTGCATGTAGGTGTATGTAACAGTGACGCCGGTGAAGATTACTGGCCCGGACGGACTGAGTCGATGCTGAAGGCTGCTTCAGAGGTAACGCAGGGGAAAGATGACTTATATGTTGATCCGAACGGTGCTTTTGGCTACAGCGCTTCCATCCGGCTTTTGCCGCTGATGCGATCTTGTGGTGTTACCTTTCTTGAAGAACCCCTTCCTTTCTGGAAAGTGGAAGAAACAGCCCGGCTGCGAAAAGACATCCATAAGCAAGGTCTTTTGATGGCCGGAGGGGAACAGGACTATAACCCAAATGTCTGGAAGCTGATTCTGGATCTGCCGATGGCTGATATTATTCAACCGGATATCGGCTACATTGGCGGCTTTACAAGAACGCTCGATATAGCGGCGAAGGCAGCGAAACTGGGCATCTTCACAACACCGCATACTTCGAACCGATCCATGCTGCTGCCCTTTGGCTTGCATTTAATGGCTGTTATTGATAAACCCTGGCCTTATCTTGAACATGGCGTGGAACCAGACCCGTGGACGGATGCTTTATATGATCAGCCGCTGCAAGTGGAAAATGGTATGATCAAGCTGCCTGAAGAGCCCGGCTGGGGTATCAAAGTTTCAGATGAATGGCTGAAAGAAGCTCAGTACCGCGAAACACGTGTATCTAATGTAGAATAATGCCGCTCAACGACAGAACAGCATGAATATTCAGATTAATGGCTCAGATATGAAGCCACAGCCGCATGTCCGACAGGCGCCACAACCTGTTATCGGATATACGACTAATGATAATAACTGAGGATATACACATGGCGACAAAATGGAAAATGAAAAGAGATGACAAGATATTCGGGCCTTATTCGTGGTCGCAGCTCAAGTCGTTCGCGGCGGAGAAGCGCATTGATGAAAGTGATTATCTGAAAAATGACAAAATGGATGACTGGCTGAAAGCCACGGAAATCGAGAACCTGCTGACCGATCAAGAAAAGAAGCGAAAACAAAAGAAGCAATTGAATCAAAAAAACAGTTTAGGCGGGACGAAGTCGGCTGCTGTTATAATAGCATCTGTTGTTGGCGGCATCGCTGTTCTGGCTGTTCTGCTGTTTTTTATGCTCAGCCATCTGCTGCCTGTATTTCAGGATGACTTTCAAATCAGCGAGCTGACGCTGGCCCTTGAGATAGATGAACAGGACCAGCCGTATCATGTGATCGATACGATTTCGCCCCATACGCCTGAAGTTTATTTGAGCGCCGATATTGTCGCGCCGGAGAACAACACGGTTGTCCAGACTATATGGATATGGGAGGATGAAGATCATCAGATCAGCACACAGGAAATTACTCTTGAACGCGGTTTTTCCCGGGCTATTTTCAGGTTCGCCCAGCCTCAGGATGGCTGGCCTGAGGGTTCTTATCGTGTAGAGATTCTATACAAACAAAAAATAGTTGATACCCTGCGCTTTACTGTACAGTGATCAGACAGGAGCAGCTGGCATGTCTTATTCTTTCGCGCTAGATAGTGATTCTTCAAAACCGCTGTATGAACAGCTGTATGAAGCCTTGCGCCGGTCAATTGAAGATGGCGAGTTGAAATCTGAAGATAAACTTCCGTCAAAAAGACAGTTAAGCGCTCAACTGGGCATTAGCCAGAATACAGTTGAAGCTGCTTATGAACAGCTGGTGATTGAAGGCTATATTCAATCCGTTCCAAGAAGCGGCTTTTATGTGAGTCATGTGATGCCGCTTGAAAAAATAACCAGGCAGCCAGTCAGCGAGCTGGCTGGTGCGCCTGCTGCTGAGACTTTCTTGTTTGACCTTAAAACCAATACGGTTGATACAGCATCCTTCCCATTTTCCACCTGGGCCAGGCTAAGCAGGCGTATTCTGCAGGATGATTATATGGATTTGCTCAGTATGACAGACCCTCAGGGTGATCTGGAACTGCGGCAGGCCATCACGCGTTATCTGCACACATACCGCGGTGTCAACTGCCAGGCGGATCAGCTGGTTATCGGTGCCGGTACGGAGTATCTGCTTAGCCTGATCATTCAGCTTTTCAGCCGCCAGACACTCTATGGCATAGAAAACCCCGGATATGAGAAAACACGCCAGATTCTTCAAAGCCAGGGTTCTTTAATCTTCCCTGTTGATGTTGACGCGGAAGGACTGTCTCTAGAGGCGCTTGAACGCAGCCGGGCGGACATAGCCTATATAACACCTTCGCATCATTTCCCCCTGGGTATTGTTATGCCCTATCAGAGGCGTCAGGCAATTCTGGAATGGGCAGGCAGGCAGGAGAATCGCTACATCATTGAAGATGATTATGATAGCGAGTTTCGCTTCAGCGGACGACCGATTCCTTCCCTGCAAGGGCTGGACCAGCGTGAGAAAGTTATCTATCTGGGTACGTTTTCAAGAAGTATCGCGCCTTCGATGCGTATCAGTTATATGGTGCTGCCGCGTCATCTGCTGCTTCGCTACCGCGAAAAGCTTCTGTTTTACGCCTCAACTGTATCTCATTTTGAACAGCGGATACTCAACGCTTTTATTCGCGAAGGTTATTTTGAACGCCATCTCAACAAAATGCGCCAGATTTACCGCAGCCGAAAAGAACTGTTTTTAGACGCGATTACCAGCTGGACTTTTATTGACCAGCTCAGCATAGCCGGTTCAGATGCCGGACTTCATCTGATTATCTATTTCCCGACATATGTCAGTGAAGTGAATCTGATTCAGACTGCCAGAAAATACCAGATTAAAGTATATGGGCTAAACCGGTATTTTCACAGCGATCAAATGTCAAAGAAAGAAGCGAAGCCTGAAGTAACAGGACAACCCGGTATCATACTTGGATACGCGCATTATGATGAAGTCAGCCTGATGGAGGCTGCCAGCAGATTAGGTGAAATATGGAAACCATGCATCTGTGAGAAAGATAGCGTATAATTAGGGCAGCAGCTGGAAACAGACGCCAGTCACGTTGAGCGGTTAAGCTTGATTTTAGACGCAGCAGGCAATTAAATTTGCGGAAATGGAGCATGGAATGAATCAGCAATGTGATTTGGGAGAAAAAGACAGAAAACTGGACTATCATATTTTACAGCTTGATCCCTGGCTCGAGCCTTTCGCGAGCGCTATCAGGCAGCGGGAAAATGCCTATACAGACTGCTGCGCTAAATTGCTTGAACAAAGCAGCTCGCTGGCTGATTTCGCGAACGGTCATCATTATTTTGGCTTTCACCGTGATCAGCACGGCTGGGTCTACCGTGAGTGGGCACCCGAGGCTGACGCGCTTTATCTGATTGGTGATTTCAATAAATGGAACAGATCAACACATCCGCTGACAAAAAAGAAACACGGAGAATGGGAAATCAGATTACCCGGAGCTGACGCGCTGAAGCATGCTTCTAAAGTGAAAGTGATTGTGCATCACAAAGGCGAAGTAAAAGACCGTATACCACTTTATATTCATAAAGCCATCCAGGATCCCGAAACGCATGATTTTTGCGGACAGATCTGGATGCCGGAACCCTATGTCTGGCAATGCCCGCAGTATAAAATAAGTCCGGAGTCCATACCGCTCATTTATGAAGTGCATGTCGGCATGGCACAGGAAGAACCTAAGATCGGCACCTATCGTGAATTCGCCGACAATATTCTGCCTCGCGTGGTGGAGCTGGGGTATCACGCGATTCAATTAATGGCAGTGATGGAACATCCCTATTACGCGTCGTTTGGTTACCATGTCTCAAACTACTTCGCGGCTTCATCCTGGTTTGGCACACCAGAAGACTTAAAATACCTGGTCGACAAAGCCCATCAGATGGGGATTGCTGTCCTCATGGATCTTGTGCAGTCTCATGCGGTTAAGAACACATTAGAAGGCATTAACGCTTTCGATGGCACGAATGAACAGTTTTTTCATCCAGGTGAACGTGGAAACCATCATGCCTGGGATTCTAAATTATTTAACTACGGTAAACACGAAGTGATCCACTTTTTACTTTCCAGCATTAAATACTGGCTGGAAGAATTTCGTTTTGATGGTTTTCGCTTCGATGGCGTAACATCGATGCTGTATCTTGATCATGGACTTGGAACCGCTTTTGACCGGTATGAGAAATATTTCAGTTCCAATACGGATCCTGACGCGGTCATTTATCTGCAGCTGGCCAATCAGCTGATTCATGAAATAAAACCGGACGCATGGACTATAGCTGAAGATATGAGCGGCATGCCCGGTATGTGCCTGCCGGTTGAAGATGGTGGAATCGGATTTGATTATCGACTGGCGATGGGTATGCCTGATTACTGGATCAGGCTGCTGGAACAAAAAGATGAAGACTGGTCTATGCAAAGTCTCTGGCATGAGCTGACGACATCCAGGCCTGGTGAAAAACAAATCGCGTATGCTGAATCACATGACCAGGCACTGGTTGGTGATAAAACACTCATCTTCAGAATGGCTGACCAGGACATGTACTGGCATATGAGCAAATCCAGCCAGAGCTTGATCATTGACAGAGCAGTGGCTTTGCATAAAATGATCCGCATGATCACCTTGACAACCGGTTCTGACGGTTATCTGACCTTTATGGGCAATGAGTTCGGTCATCCTGAGTGGATTGACTTCCCAAGGCAGGGGAATAACTGGAGCTTTGCCCACTGCCGCAGACAGTGGCATCTGGCAGATGAGCAGAACCTGTGGTATTACGATTTAAACCAGTTTGAAAAAGCTTTGCTTAATCTTGTTTCCGAAATGGGTATTATAGGTGAAAAACCAGCTGCTCTGTGGATTGATAATGAGTTTAACCTTATCGTTTATAAAAACACGCGATATGTCTTTATCTACAACTTTCATCCGGTTCGTTCTATTGACGCCTTCCCGCTGCCGATTTATGAGGACGGTGTTTACCGCGTCAGACTGAGTACCGATGACCCGAAGTTCGGCGGCCAGGACCGGATTGACAGCAACATGCTGTATGAAACTGAATCACTAAAAGAACAGGCAGGGAACCAGGGTATTAAAATATACATTCCCTGCCGTACAGCTATGATTTTACAAAAAGAAGAATCATAGACAAAGGCTGGCAGTTAATGGAACAACCTTTGTTTATGATGCTTCAGCGAAGTTTAATTTATAAATTTAACTGCCTGCCGGCATATGAGTCTAAAGGTTTTGATCAAATTTACGATAGCCTGTGTTAAAATCCACCTGGTTATTCAAAGACTCGCCAGTGATATAACGCTTCATGTTTTCTATTGTGATTGAAGCGATTCTATTCTGAGTTGATTTTAGATGGAATCCGCCTGACACGTGCGGTGTGATCAGCGCGTTTTTCATTTTCCATAACCGATGGTCTGCCGGCAGCGGTTCAGGATCAGTTACATCGAGTCCTGCTCCTGCCAGCTTATTTTGATCAAGCGCGTCGCTCAAGGCTTCTGTATCAATCGCGGAACCTCTGCCCACATTAAGAACGTAGGCGCTGTTTTTCAGAAGACCAATCCTTTTGCGGTCCAGCATTTGTTTGGTTTCATCTGTTTCAGGTAATGACAGGGCCACGATATCAGCCTCGGGCAGCAGTTTATCCAGCGCGTCGCTTAAATGCAGCTCATCTAAATAGTCAGGTTTAGCAGAAGCATGCCGTTTAACTCCTACTGTGTAGCTGCCGAGCGCCTTCATTTTTTTCGCGAAATCTCCGCCTATGTCACCAAGGCCAATCACCAGTGTTCGCGACTCTTCAACAGCTGTAATATTACCTTCGCTTTTCCAAAGTCCCTGCGGCTGGTTATCACGGTATAAATGCAATTTTTTCTGCAGCATCAGCAGCATGCCAAGCATGTGTTCTGAGATCGCGAGGCCGTAAGCACCTGTAGCGTTAGTCAGAACAGCTTGCGTCGGGAAGCCGCCATTATCCGTGTAGCCGTTTGCTCCGGCGG
>SLMY01000016.1 GCA_007133255.1 Clostridiales bacterium | reverse complement strand
CTTAAATCCAATATTTATGGTTTGCTTGGCCGAAATGGCGCCGGGAAAACAACGTTGCTTAACATTATCTGCAACCGGCTGTTTCCAGACAAAGGCCATGTGACGATAGACGGTCAGCCAGCACCTGATAATGACACGGTGCAAAGCCGGATTTATTATATGTCAGAGAATAACTGCTATCCTGAGTCTATGACAGTCAAACAGGCCTTCAAATGGGCAGACATCTTCTATCCTGGTTTTGATCTGACAAGAGCTCATGCGCTTTGCGATTTATTTGAGCTTAACCCAAAAAAGAAAACTAAAAACCTGTCTACCGGATACAATTCCATTTTCAAAGCGATCCTTGCTTTATGCGTCAATGTCCCTTATATTCTGCTCGACGAACCAGTCCTTGGCCTGGACGCCAATCACCGTCAGATGTTTTATAAAGCGCTGATGGAAACATACGCAAAGAAGCCAAGAACTTTTGTGATATCAACTCATCTGATTGAAGAAATCACTCATATGCTGGAAACGGTGATGATTCTGCGCAGCGGTCAAATGATAAAAACAGACAGTACTGAGAATCTGCTGAAGGCAGGCTATGCCGTGTCTGGCAGAGTTGATCAGGTTAACAGTTACTGCAGCGGCCGGCAGGTCATTGGCAGCGATGTATTGGGCGGACTGAAAACGGCCTATATTCTTGGCACACTTGATCGGTCAGACGTTCCGGCCGATCTGGATATCAACCGGATGGATCTGCAAAAACTGTTTATTCGGATCACTGAAGACCCCAAAGGAGGCAGAACCGATGAAATTTAAAGCAGCCTTTCATTACATTTTACATGATTGCGGCAAGGCTCTGATGATTTATTACGCGATTATTCTGGCGATCAATTTATTATTTTTTATGCTTCTGAGGCTGAACGAAGGATCGAGCATTGAGTTTAACGGTTTCGAAGTTGCGTCAATGATCTTTATCTTTGTCACCGGTCTTAATATCTTTAAAGAAGCCTTTCACTTCCTGATTCAACATGGCAGATCACGGCTGACTCTGGCTCTTGCCTCTCTGGCTACCATCGGTATTTTGTCCGTGATCATGGCACTGATTGATTATCTCGTTATCAGGCCTCTGCACGCGATGACACCCCTTCTCTTCCATTCCGAAACCATACCGCTGATCAATTCTCTGAATGCCAGAACCATGGACCTGGCCAATATGTTTTTAACGTATATACTGCTTGGTACGCTTGGCCTCTTTCTTGGCGCTTTGTATTACAGAATGAACCTGGCTCAAAAGCTGGTCGTATCCATTGGTGTGCCTGTCTTTTTTCTGGCAGCGCTTCCGATCATCGACGCGAACTGGACAGGCGGCGCGATCATGAGCGCTTTACTGCGCTTCATCCTGCTTGCTTTCACCGGCATCACGGAAATCACCTTTATCTCAGACATGGCTTCGCTGCTGCTGATTCGTTTCGGCATTGTCGCGGTGGCTGCTCTGGCATTCTATCTGAGCACGATCAAAGTCAGAGTCAAAGCCCAATGAAAAAGCCATCGCCCTTTACGCATCCGTCGATTACACCGGAAGAAACCTATAAAAGCCTGGCTGACAGACAGAAGGTGAAAAGACTCGGACAGTTTTTCACACCGGATACGGTCGCTGACTATATGGCTTCCTGGGCCAGCCCGGAAGCCAGAACTCTGCTAGATCCGGCAGCCGGCAGCGGCGTCTTACTGCGGCAGGCGCAAAAACACGCTCAATTTGAAAGATCCGTCGGCTATGAAATTGATCCTGATATGATCAATCACTTTCATCTGCGCAAACTAGGCGAGATCAGACAAGAGGACTTTCTTTGTTCAGCCTGGAATGAAAGGTTCGACTTCATTATCGGTAATCCGCCCTATAATCGCTTTCAGTCACTCAAAGAACGAGAAGACATATATAAGCGATTTTATCAGCAGACGGGGATCAAGTTCAGCCGATATACCAATCAAGCTGTATTATTTCTGATCAAATCTATTTATCAGCTGGCAGATAACGGCCGGCTGGCCTTTATTATGCCCTATGAGTTTCTCAATTCAAAATATGGCGATGCTATAAAAGAACTGCTGATCGAACAGCGACTGCTACACACACTGGTTAGTTTTGGACCTACTGTCAGGCTCTTTGATCAAGCCGTTACCACAAGCTGCATCCTCCTGCTGGAAAAAAAAGACAAGTCAAAAGCCGCTTTTTATGAAGTCGACACATTCAATCCGTCAGACAAACTAAAAATAAACCCATTATCCGGCAAAATAATCAGCTATAACCAGCTGACTAAAACCGGCAAGTGGCATACTATCATGCATATGAATCAGCCGCGGTTCCTGCCTGGCGATCAAAGCGGAGACGCTGATATAAATGACATCACCGCTGACCTTGAGCAGGCAGGTCAACTGGTTCCTTTAAACCATGCTGTAAAAGTGACCCGCGGGCTCGCGACCGGCGCTAATCATTTTTTCCTTTTCAGCCAGGAAAAAGCCAAAGCCTGCAACCTGCCAGACATCTACCTGACACCCTGCCTGACCCGTTCATCTCATGTAAAGCACTGTGTATTTACTCAGCAGGATTTTCTGCATCTGAAAAGAGAAGGCCAGAACGTCTATGTGCTCGATATTCCCGCAGCATCCGGCAAAACCGCTGTACTGCCGCCTTCCTTAGTCGCTTATCTCGAAAAAGGTCTGCTTGATCATATTAACGAATCATACTTGCCTGGCCATCGAAACCCCTGGTACAGCATGGAGAAAAACAAGCCCGCCCCCATCTGGATCAGCGCGGCCAGCCGCGGCGGCCTGAAAGTG
>SLMY01000139.1 GCA_007133255.1 Clostridiales bacterium | reverse complement strand
TCGGTATGATGCTTAGTGATGTTGGTTACGGCATTATGATGTCTTCACTTTGCGCTTTTCTCTTGTTTAAAGTTAAAGTGAGTGGCGAAATGGCCCGCATGTCACGGATGCTGCTCATGAGCGGCGTCGCGTCTGCTGTCTGGGGCATTATTTTCGGCGGCTTTTTCGGTGATATGTTGTCGGTTCTCTCAGGTGATCGCATCGTGTTCCCGTCATTATGGTTTAATCCGATGGATGACCCCACAAAGCTGATGATCTGGAGCATGATCTTTGGTGTTCTTCATATATTTGTCGGCATGGGCGCGAGAGCCTATATGCTGATCCAGTGGGGTCAGGCTAAAGACGCGGTGCTTGATATATTCCCCTGGTATATATTCCTGACCGGCCTTGGTTTGATGATCGGCGGTATAGGCGGTCAGACAGGACTGTATATGGTCCTGGTATCAGCAGCGGTTCTCATCCTGTTTGGCGGCCGCACAGCGAAAAACCCTGTCCTGCGTGTTTTGAAGGGTATCCTGTCCTTATATAGTATTACCGGTTATTTCAGTGATATATTATCTTATACTCGTATTTTGGCGCTTGTCCTGGCAACCAGTGTTATCGCGATGGTCGTCAATCTGCTTGGTTTCTTGCTTGGACCCACACCCCTGGGTATACTGGTTTTTGTTTTCGTGGCAGTGGCGGGTCATGTTTTAAATCTGGCTTTGTCGGCACTGTCGGCTTATGTACATACCAGCCGTCTTCATTTTGTTGAGTTTTTCAGTAAATTTTATGAAGGCGGAGGCCGTATGTGGCAGCCGTTAAAGCTCAAAACTAAATATATCGATATTAGCAGAGAGGATGCCTCCTGAATCTATTTCAGAAGTCGTCAGAACAACCGTGAACAATAGAAATGGAACAGACAGACATTAAACTGATTAAATAACTGGTATAAATCAGCGAAATCAAAACCGCCGAGCTGTACTGGTTAAATAATAAAGAATATATCAGGAGGAAATAAAAATGAATTTTCTTGAGCTTTTAGGTCCCGTGCTGACTTTACTGGCCGGTGCGCTGGCAGCGTTGATACCAGGTATTGGTTCTTCAAGATCGGTTGGCCGGGTTGGTGAGATGGCCGCAGGCGTTTTAACTGAAGATCCGACTAAATTTGGTAAATTACTTATTCTGCAGGCTTTGCCTGGCACACAGGGTATTTACGGACTGCTGACATGGTTTATGATCATGCTTCAATCCGGACTGCTGGACGGATCTATGGATATTGCCTGGCAAACTGGGTTTTCTTATCTGATGGCCGCGCTGCCAATCGCGATCGTGGGCTATTATTCATCCAAATATCAGGGACGTGTGGCTGAGTCAGGTGTGTCACTGGTAGCCAAGCGGCCAGAGGAACAATCAAAAGCACTGGTTATGTCGGCGATGGTTGAAACCTATGCCATTCTGGCACTGCTGGCGTCAGTACTTTCTATTCTCCAGATTTCCTGATCTTAAACTAAGATAAGTGCAGGATATTGCATGAAAAGACTGGAAAGGGGTATAGGAAGTGGACGGATTGCAAGCCATAAAAGACCGCATTGTTGAAGAAGCGAATGAATCAGCAGAGCAGGTGATTGAACGAGCCAGACAGCAGGCATCACGTTATATAGCGGAAGCAGAAGCTGAAGCGGGTAAAATGATCGTTTCAGCTGAAGCAGAAGCTGTTCAAATTAAAGAAACACGATTAAACAGAGCCAGAAGCATGTCATCGCTTGACAAGAGAAAAGCCGCTCTGAAAGCTCGTCAGCAACTGGTGGACAAGGCTATATCTGAGGCTGTCAGGAATCTTTGCGGCTTGCCGGCAGCTGAAAAAACCAGTTTATACCAGGATATCCTGCGATCTCAGGATGACGGGGCATCAACAGCTGAAGTTGTGTTTGCCCGGCAGGATAGTGATATTTCAGAAAAAGCGGTAGAACCTTTTGATGGCCGTTTTAAAGTCGCTGACGCGTCAGGTCATTTTTCAGGTGGCCTGGTGATCAAGCGCGGCCGAATTGAAGAGAACCTGACATTTGATCTGATCATTAAGAATTATCGGTCTGAGCTGGTTCAAACCGCGGCCGGCATCTTGTATCCTGCGGATGTTGAGTTGAGTGACCAGGATAATAACAATGAACAACCAGATAAGAAAACAGCTGATGATAAAAAAGAGGAAGGAATAAAGGCATGAGCAAATCTAAGTCTGTACACCGCGATCAATATGCATACGCGACAGGCCGGATACGTGCCCTCGAATTAAATCTGCTTGATTCCACACAATATGCCAGACTGTATGAGGCAAGATCTCTTGAGGATGTCAACCGTATCCTGGCTGAGTGCGGCTATCCTCAAACGGCTGATCCTGAAGACGCGCTCGCGAAAGAGCTTCTTCACACTTTTGAGCTCATTGGCGAACTCATGCCGGATAAAGCGTATGTAGATGTTTTTTTACTTCAGCATGATTATCATAATATCAAGACAATCTTGAAATACCTGTTGCCTATGTGGTCCGGACAAGCGTCAGCGAGTGTGAATGATGGTGGAAGAGCGGAAACGGAAGTTGATCTGGATGAGCCGGATCATGAAATTAATGATCTTCCGGAATTAAGCTCAGCTTCCCGTAAAGAGCGCCAGCTGGATATGGCCGATGTCCAGCATCTTTTTTTACTGCCCTCACTGGTCAGTCCTCAGTTGTTGTTCATAGCTCTTACAGAGCGGCAGCCAGACCTCGTTCCCGAGTGGGCATACCGGGCGGCCGTAACAGCGATCGCGAATTATCAGAGCACATATGATGTCAGTGATGTCGATATTACACTCGACCATTTA
>SLMY01000114.1 GCA_007133255.1 Clostridiales bacterium | reverse complement strand
TGTTTTCGCAGCCGATTTGACGTCTTTGATCACACCAAAAAAATCAGGATTCTGAATCACGACAGCCGCGACGTCCTGATCAAGGTTACTTCGCGTGCTGCAATCTGAACCTTCAGTTGATTCATCAATTTCCACCAGACTGAATTTACCAAGTCGCTCATAAGTCTGGAGCACTTGCCTTGTATGAGGATGTATACTGTCGGGAAGCAGTATTTTCTGCCTGCCTGTAGCCTGGCAGGCCAGCAGAACGGCTTCAGCAGCGGCGGTAGCACCATCGTATAGAGACGCGTTGCTGACATCCATACCCGTCAAGTCACATATCATTGACTGATACTCAAAAACAGCCTGCAGCAACCCCTGGCTGATCTCAGGCTGATAAGGTGTATAGGCTGTATAAAATTCCTGTCTTGAGATCATATGATCAACAACAGACGGAATAAAGTGATCGTACATACCCGCGCCTAAAAAGCAGACTGAATTTTCGCAAGACCGATTGCGCGCCGCCAGCGCTTTTAGCTGCCGCATCAAATCGAACTCAGATAAGGGCAGCGGCAAGTCAAGAGGTCTGTTCAGTTTTAGTTCGTCGGGTATATCGTTGAAAAGCTGATCAGCGGATGTCACACCAATTGCCTGCGTCATCTGCTCCTTTTCAGGACCGGTTAATGATACATATCTGTTACTCATCCGTTATTCTTCCTCGCAAAAGCGCTTGTAATCATCCGCATCCATCAGATCATGATCATCCGGCAGTACGACCGACTCCATTTTCACAAACCAGGCTGCTTCGGCATCTTCATTTATTTGTTCCGGTTCATCCAGAAGGATTTCATTGACTTCAGCAACGGTACCTTTCACGGGACAATAAATATCAGACGCGCTTTTTACCGATTCAATCACACCCAGCACATCGCCGGCTTCAAATTCAGTTCCCGTGTCGGGCAGCTCAACAAACACAATGTCCCCTAAAGCGTTTTGCGCATGATCGCTGATACCAATCCAGGCCTGTTCGCCTTTAATTTTGACCCATTCATGATTTTTAGAATAATAAATCGTTTCCTGCATATGTCTTTCCTCCGATCAGTCTTCAATATGTTGTTCATTGAAAGCTCATTTAGTTAGTTTCCGGCGGCTGTAAAAAGGTATAGAAGTAAGATCAGCCTCAACCTTTTTACCTCTTATTTCCACTGTCAGCACCTGCAAACCGTTTGTCTGACCGCTGTCAGCATGATCAGCATGCTGGAACGGGCTTTCTGACTGTCCCTTTCCAGGCCGCGGGCTTTCACGAGAAATAAGCGCCAGGCCAATTGAAGCCTGCAAAAAAGGCGCGTAACCGCCTGAAGTCACATATCCCACCTGGCGTTCCCGGATATAAACAGGACACCCTTGCCTGGCTACCGCTCTTTTTCTCAATTTGAAAGCAACCAGTGTCCTGGACGACTGTTGACCGGCCTTCATCATGATCGCGTCACGCCCGATAAAAAAAGGCTTATCGAGTTTCACAAACAGATCAAGACCGGCTTCCAGCGGTGTTGTTCTTTCGTCCAGTTCATGGCCATACAGCGGCAGGCCCGCTTCCAGCCGCAGTGTGTCACGTGCGCCCAGTCCAGCTGGCTTCAGTCCATACGCCTGTCCTTCAGCTAGCAGCTTTTCCCAAAGCGATGCCGCCTGCTTCGCGTTACAATAAAGCTCAAATCCGTCTTCACCAGTATAGCCCGTTCTTGAAACAAGTACCGGATCAGCAGTCAGGGAATCGTCCAGAATAAAATGAAAAGGCTTCAGTTCACTCAAATCAGCAGCTGAAAGAGACATAAGAATATCCTGGGCCTTAGGCCCTTGCAGCGCCAGCAAAGCGTAAGAACTGCTCTCATCCTGAAAAGACACCTCTGGACCAACACCTGAAGGCAGCATGGTATGCCATTTGTTGCTTTCCAGATGTGTTTTAATCCATGTGGAGACTTTCTCTGTATTAGCGGCGTTGACGACCAGCATGAACGCTTCATCCCGCAGACGGTAAACCAGAAGGTCATCCAGTACGCCGCCCTGCTCATTACACATGAGAGTATATGTCACGCGGCCGGTTTTCAGCTTTTGGATATCACGCGTTAACAGATACTGCAAGAATATTTCGGCTGCAGGACCAGCGATCATCAACTCACCCATATGTGAAACATCAAATAACCCGGCCGACTTCCTTACCGCCAGGTGTTCTGAGATAATCCCGCTGTACTGCAAAGGCATCTCCCAGCCGGCATAGGCAGTGAGCGAGGCATTCAGGTCAAGGTGTTTCTGGTATAAAGCTGTTTGTTTCATCAAAGCATCCCCTCACATGGTCTTTGCGGCAAATAAACCGTTAAGTCTTCCAGCCACTCATGTTACCAGTCATTCAGATCTGACTTAACCATAAAATACAGTCAGATTTTCCTTAAAAAAAAGAAGACAAACAAAGCTGTCTTCTTCCCCGTATCTGAACCTGAGAGATTCTGTCCGGTATCAGCGCACCTTTTCCATGGATAGCTAATATGATCTTTCACCGGATTTTGCTCCTTCGGTGCTTATATAAAGCTTTTCAGGGTTATGTCAGCATACAGTCCTCTTTACCTGAAAGATTCAAGCGCATCTGACAAATACGCCCTTACTTCTTCGGTGCTTTCTGCTGAAAGGCTCTCCTGCATGCGTCATACATCACATATTCAGTTTATGTCATTTTATCACGGCCTGTTTGCTGTGGCTACTGCTAATTAAACTAAATCACAGGCTTCTTCCGGCATCCAGTGAGCGTCTTTTCCATCCCACTTCACATTGCAGCCGATCGGGTTGGTCAGCGGTACTGAAACCGGCTTTCCAGCAGTCATTTCC